>JALQWE010000680.1 GCA_023258825.1 Planctomycetaceae bacterium
CGGGGCTTCTACTGCGGCAATCGACAGATCTCTGGGAATCAGTTGCGAGCCAACAGGAACGCAGTAGACCGGCACGTTCAGAGCCGCCATTTTCCGGGCTTCAGAGGATGCATCAGCTGGCACAGTCTGGCGTCCATCGGTCAACAGAACGACCGCTCGTATCGATCCTGCGTCATCTTCTGCCATCAACGTCCGAAGTGTCTGTACCGCGTCTGTTCCCCCGGGAATCAGATCGCTTCGCGCGGACGTCAGTCGGCTCTCAAGCTCCTGAGCTGTAATCGCCTGTTGCTGCGTCGCAAAAAGTCGCAGGTCGACCGGCATCACTTCCTGAATTCCGCTCAGGAGCTTGCCAGGGGGTGCCATCAATAACCGACGAACAAATTCGATTCTGGGCATCGAAGCCAGCTCATCGAGTGCTTCCAGCACCTGCAGGCGTCGACTGTCAAAGGCAGACTGCTCGACGGGATTCTGTGGTGGAGAGCCTTTTCCCAGCCAATCGGGTTCCTTTCCCGCATCAGCATCGGCGACCCAGCGTTCAAGCAACGGCGCAGTATCCTGATTTCCCAGCATTCCCAGTGCCCGCGCCCAACGAAGCTTTTCGGCCAGCGAGGCGTGTCGATCCTGCGTCTCCATGCTGACGGATGCGTCCACGGCGACGATCACGCGACCACGTTCATCAACATCGAACTGCTTCGTGAGCAGTGGTTTCAGCATCGTTGCCAGCAACAGCAGCAGGATGGAACTGCGCAGGAACAACAGGGTCCAGCCGACTGACCGCGAAACCATGCGACGCTCAAGACGCAGCAGCCAGATACTGAGAATGATGGCGAAAAGAATGACACCACAAACATAGACCAGCCAGCCGACAGACCCTGCTGCGGAAAACAGTAATCGCCAGCTCATGTGCGTTCTCGGCTGCTGCTGGTTCGACTATGGATCGGTATGGATTCGGCACTGCGCGGGGTCGCGTATTGAACCTCGCGATACAGAGCGATGAGTTCATCCAGCATGCGATGTTCGTTGAACTCAGACCGTACAAGATTCTGTCCTGCGGCCGCGATTTGTCGAGCAAGAATTCTGTTCTGCAGCAGTTCAATGATGCTGTCTGCAAGTCGCCGACTATCGGACGGCGGAACAATGAGCCCCGTAACGCGGTCCTGAATTACGCTTGTCACACCGCCTACGCCTGACGCAATGACGGGACGTCCCAGGGCCATCGCTTCCAGCATCATCACCCCGATGCCCTGCTGCAGGGATGGCAGGCAGAAAACATCAATTGCCGAGAGATAGCCACCCATGGACACACCACCGTCCACGAAAGTCAGTCGGCGAGAAAGGTCGAGGGATGCCGCCAATTGCCTGAGGCTGTGTTCTTCGGGACCACTGCCGGCAATCACGATCCGGATGTCATGCCCCGCTTCAATCACACGATGGCAGGCACGAAGAAAAAAAGATGCTCCCTTGATGACTTCCAGAGGCCCCGCCATCCCAATCACCGGGGGACGATCATCGTCAAGCGGCAGGTCAATCGTGGATGCTTCCGGAACTTCAACCCCCGGGTAAACGACTCGCTTTTCGACGGCATCCAGCAACGCGGAGCGGGGAATGTGCTGCTGAACACTTTCGCTGACGGACAGCAGCATCTTAAGTTGCGGGATGGGAGAACGCAGGGTGATCGCCGCAGCGTCTGTCTGGTCCCCGACACTGACGATCAATGGTCGTCCCAGACGTGTCGCCAGACGAGCCCCCTGAGGCAACAGACGACTGTCCTGCACATGAATCACATCCGGCCGTTGTTCCTTGAGGTCGCGGTAGATTGTGCGAAGGACCAACAGTCCCCAGATTGGAACCGTGTAGCCCGGAATCTCGTGCAGCCGCACGCCCTTCAGCAGAGACGGTTCTACGCCTGACATCCCGGTGCAGACCAGAGCCGTGTCGATGTCGCGTTTTTCCAGCCCGCGGGCCACGCGCAACGTCAGCAGTGACGAACCTCGGAATGTCAGTTCGCCATCCAGCAAGAGAACTCGAAGGGGTTGATCCGCCATGACAGCAGTTTAACGGACCGACCGATTGAGGCCAGCATGGTCTGGTCGGAAAAGTGCTCGATTTCCCGGTCAGCAACGTCATCCGGTCAGCCAGGAAGGCGCAAGCCCTGTCCTCCCGGAACATTTGATGTCAGCCTGCTCGGACTGTCCCTCGACTGCCGAATCCGTGTCCCGGATTTTCCGGACGATGGCGAGTCTGCGGGCCGGCCAAATCCGGCAGTTGGCGACACCACTGCGGCTCACGCATTCGGCAGAAACTGCGCAAAATGGGCAGAACTTTGGTGTCGCCCTCTGGAATCGCCGAGTAGGTCTGGCCAAGGCCGTGCCGACTGAATACGCTGTCCTCCTGAACGGGCTATCACAGTGGGCCGCCGGTCCACCGTCCCCTGCCTGCAGCTCAATCCGGCCAGGCTTGATTTCTCAAAGCCTCTCGTCCGACT
>JALQWE010000067.1 GCA_023258825.1 Planctomycetaceae bacterium
AATACAATGCGTTGCCTCAATCTCCTGCTGCTCGGCATTGTGACGTTCGCCTCGACCGGTTGCTGTGTCAGTATGTCCGGCGGTCGTCACTCCTCCTGCCTCTCGTCTCTCTCCTCCTCCTCGTCCAAAAAGCACAGCGGTACTTGTCAGTGTGGTGCCTCCAGAAACGGGAAATCCTCGTTGTTTGGTCGCAGCCATCAGGGACACGGCTACAGGCCAACTCCGCTGTGGAGCGGCTGCGGTGAGTGCACCGAATGCGGGATGGCACCAGCCACCTGCTCTGCCCCTTCCGGAATGGTTTCTCCAGGTTGTGATGCTCCGTCCTGTGTCCAGCCGGTGTACACGCCGCAGCCGGATTGTCATGCTCCGGCCGACGTCTTCAGCCCCGGTTGTGATTGCGGGTCAGGTCCGGTTTCCAGCATGCTGCCGCCAGCTTCCCCGGACTGCACTGCACCCGGTGGAGTGATGCATTCCGGACATCCTCCAGTCATGGCTCAACCGTATCCGCAGCCATACTCACATCCGCATCCGCAACCACAGGTGCAGATGCAGCCGCAGCCGGTTCCACCGGCTCATTTTTCGGCACCAAATGAAGCTCCGCAACCACAGGCCCAGCCGCGCGAGTTTTTTGCTCCTGAAAGCACGACACCTCCAACAGCCGCTCCGGTGAATCCGCCTGCCCCAGTGCCAGCTCCGGAACCGGCTCCGGTAGACGTACCAGCACCGACAACACCTGTCGATCCGGTCAGCTGGGAAGTGCCTGCGTTTCCGCCCTTGAAATAACGCGGTTTGATCCGTTCAAAGCCCGAGACACGCACCCACCAGCACTCGAGACATCCGGGGTCGTTTTCCAACGCCCCCGTTTTCTCAGGTCCGGTGGGTTTTTTGTTGCGCACGACGAATGTCGGACCGTGTTCTCAGAGCGATCGTCCATCCGACTGAGCCGGTGGTTCGGCTCTCGGAGCTGTCCGCGGAGTTCGGTCTCGGTACTCGGCCAGCGCTGTCTGCAGACTGTGACGGGTCTGTCGATCCTTTCGCAGAGATTTCCCGAGATGGATGCGGCTGGCAATTGCGTCACCCAACCCCAGCAGTAGCAGCCAGACTGCCAGAAACAGCATCGCCAGGATGTACCAGGTTGCGGCGAAGGCTGATCGAGTGACCAGCGGCAGGAAGTCGCTGAGGAGTATCAGCAAGCCGAGTGCTGCCATCACGGCTGCCGTTTGAGTCCGTCGCGCTCTTTGTTGCTGACGGAAGGGGCGGTCGACATCGGGTTCATTGGCTGAGTTCGTCTGTTGTCGTTTCTGCCATGACCACAGAAGGCAGCCGCAGGCAAAGACTGAGATCCCGACGGCTGCTGAAACATAATCGATCTTCATGATCCCGACCCCTTGCCGAGTTGTCGAAGTTTCGAGCTCTGCCGTGAGAGGCCGCTGTCCCGAAAGCCGCAGGATAATCATTGTGTGGCGATTGAAAAAGGAGTCGCAAGGTTGTGGGCACGGAGTCTCTCTGGATCCCTCGGAAACTTTGTGGTCGCCCAGCAGTTCAGCAGCGTAACAATCTCAGGGCGTGTCCGGTACAATCCATGGCACCGGTTTGAGATGATCAGGTTCGGCGTCCGGATTGCGGGGAACTCTGTGGGCTCGTCAGATTGTCCTGAGTGGGGGCGTCTGTTTTACTGCACTGAGCGTGGGTGAGTGTTCCGATTTTGAAAAGAAAGATCATGCAGCATCCGTCTTTTTCTCTTCGGCCCGCGATGCGGTTGCGGCGTTCGCAGGACTTCGAGAAGATCTACGAAAGTGGTCTGCGAGCCGGGGATGGGCATTTGCTGGTCTTTGCCATGCTCAGTGAGCAGCCGCAGACACGGGCTGGGTTAAGTGTTTCCCGAAAGCATGGTTCTGCGGTCATCAGAAACCGCAAGCGACGGCTATTGCGGGAGGCGTTTCGGTTGAGTCAGCATCAGCTGCCGTCCGGTCTGGACCTTGTGTTGATTCCACGACAGCGAACAGATTCCTCGCTGCAGGATTTTGCAAACTCACTGGTGCAGCTGACTCGCTACCTGCAGCGACAACTGCAGCGACGCGGTGTGCCCCGTTCTGAGTGAATTCCGGAGTGCGGTGCGGGAGAACGGTCGAGTTCATCGCGGCATTCGCTGTGCGTAATCCTGATGGTCGGTTACACTGTTTGCTTCGACGGGATCTCGAAAACCTCTTCCTTTGTTGACGGGTGCGTGGCGATGAACTGGACAGATCTGACATGGCCGGAAATCCAGGCCCTCGCGCCTGATACTCCTGTGGTATTTCCGGTTGCGGCTATCGAGCAGCATGGGCATCACCTGCCCGTAGCGACGGACAGCATGTTGTTGGGGGAAGTTGTGCGACGGCTGAGTATCAGCCTGAATCAGCAGGTCCTGTTTGCCCCCCTGCAATGGCTCGGTAATTCCGACCATCACATGGATTTCTCCGGGACCATTTCTGCACGGCCTCGCAGCTACCTGGATCTGCTGAACGAGCAAATTGATACCGCCCTGGCACACGGCTTCCGAAGGATTGTGTTTCTGAACGGGCATGGGGGAAATATTGTTCCCGGCAAGCAGGCTGTGTTCGAAGCTCGTCAACGATTTCGGCAACGCACGGACCTGCTGCTGCTGTTCGCCACCTACTGGGATTTTGCAAGACCGTGGGAGTCCCGTGCAGACCTGGTCCAGCGTTCCATGGGCCATGCCTGCGAATGGGAGACCTCCATGATTCTCCGAATAGCTCCACATCTCGTGAAGGACATCCAGAATCTGGAAACGGTTCCTGTTGACTTTGGGTTTGAACCAGCGTACCGCGGATGGACGACCAAAGATCGCACGCGGCCCGGACACATGGGATCTCCGCAATTTGCTTCGGCTGAAAAGGGTGAGCATCTGTTTGCGGAATTCACACGGGGCGCGGAGGACTTCCTGAAGCGGGTGGCTGCATGGGACGGAAGCTTTCTAGCGCACTCATAGTGCCCTGCCCCGGGATGGCAAAACGATGTGGACTCCCGGAATAGTCGCATTTCGCTCCGACGAAACGACCGTCCGGGATTTTTACCTGGCGAATTCGCCGAACAAACATTTTTCGGAAATCAAGCAAAAACGCTCCCGATTTTCCGTCGTGCCGCAGTGCCATCGTGCCCCGTGTGGCCGTCCCAGCCCTGGTCTACCGATGACGAGACAACTCAAAACGAATAATCGGCAGCGTTTTTTGTTGACTCGGCAAGTTGTTGTGTTCCTTGCTGCAGCAGGGTAGCGCATGCAGACCAATTTCGGTCAGGTGAGCTGCGATCCTCGGAAAGGTTGTACCTGATCCCACCTTTCGGCCACGCTGAATTGATGTCCGTATGGCGAGTTTCCGAAGCGGCGTTTCACGGCATCAGTCTGTGAAGTCCGCGTTTTGCTCTCTGCTGATTGACCATCGCCAGAGCATCGGGGACGCGAGCGATGAAGCGGACAAGCTGTGATGTCGAGCAGCTGAGGGCGGCGGCGGCGGCTCGCACGTCATATTCTCTCGCATCAACAGCATCCAGTGCTTCAGCCAGCAGTGCGGGAAAGTCGTCGTGCCGTTCGTTGCAGACGATGCGTTGGTCACGGCAGCGCTGTGACCACAATTGTGAAGGCAGGATCACAAACGAGTTGACGGTGCGAATTCCTACCGCCAGCAGGACTCGCAGGCGAAACACGGCCTCACGTCTATTGGCGTCCTGACTGCGGCGTTCCGCTGCAAAGGCGGTCAGCCCACTGGGTTGATGCACCAGTTCGATCGCGGTTTCCACTTTATTGCGATGCTGTCCGCCGGGACCGCTGTGTCGGGTTCGACGCATCAGGCACTGTTCCAGCAATCGCTCTTCGTTCCATGTGCTGGGGTGACTGATCCTGTCCGGGAGATTCATCCTGTCACCAATTCGGGAAGCCGGTCGATTTGAAAGAAACAAGTACTGAGCAGGACACCGTGCGGGCAACGGCGTGGACGGGTGTGACGAGTGTGGTTCGTCAGAGCAGATGGCTGCGAACATAGTTGCCACTGCAGTTTTAACACGTGGCAGAACAGTGTGGAAGCGAGCTGGTGGCCAGTAGATTTGTTGTCCCACGTATCGCAGATCCAGAAGCGCTGCGTGACTCCCGGACTTGTTGTCGGTACACTGTGATGTTCCGCAGAGCACCTCGATAGACAGATGCAAACTTCGGGACGTTTGTCGGCAATGGTGCTGATCTGTTCAAGTGACCTTCTATTGATTCAGAGATCAAATGACGATTTCCAGCCTGATCCCCAACCTTAATCTTCGTGCTGCCGAATTGATGAATTCTGCCAGAGAGCGTGCTGCTGTTCTGGGGCTGCAACGTCTGCATGTTGCCGGGGCGGAAATCCTTGACTTTGGAGTGGCCGCAAGTGGTGGGCTTGAGGCTGGGCTGTTGCTGTCCCGTCTCTGCCTCGCCGATCTGGCCGATGTCAGCCTGGCACCACCGGATGGCAATCTGCCGCTGCCCCGGGTCTGCGTACGCACCGATCATCCAATTGCTGCCTGTCTCTGCAGTCAGTATGCTGGCTGGAAGATTCAGACGGATGATTTTTTCGCCATGGGTTCCGGTCCGATGCGTGCTGTGGCACGTCACGAGGAATTGTTTCAGATCCTGCCGGAAACTGAGAATGGTCTTGTGGCCGTCGGTGTGCTGGAGTCCGGAGAGATTCCTTCAGCAAGTGCGATTCAGGCCATTCGGGAGGAGCTCCCTGAGGATTGTTCGTTGATGCTGGCCGTGGCACGGACTGCGTCTCAGGCCGGGACTCTGCAGGTGGTTGCGCGTTCCGTGGAAACCGCCCTGCACAAACTGCATGCCCTGCATTTTCCACTGGAGACGATTGTCAGTGGCATGGGGGTTGCGCCGTTGCCACCAGTGGCCAAAAATGATCTGCAGGGAATCGGACGAACGAACGACTCGATCCTTTATGGTGCGACGGTGAGTCTGTGGGTTCGCTGCGAGGATGAACTGATCAGTTCGATTGGTCCCCGAGTGCCTTCCGGGGCATCCGCGTCGCATGGACAAACGTTTCTGTCGTTGTTCAAAGCGGCCAATCACGATTTTTATGCCATGGACGCGGCTTTGTTCAGTCCTGCTGTGGTGGTCTTTCACAATCTCCGTACCGGCCGGACGTTTCAATTTGGTAGTCTTGTTCCCGGATTACTTCAGGAATCCTTCGGACTGTGAGCCGAAGTCTGCAGCGATGCCTCGTGTGCCAGGATGTCCTGCACAGCAGCGACACAGGCCTGTAACTGCTCTGCGGTGTTGTAAAGGTGCGCTGAAAGTCTCAGGAAGCGATGACCATTCCATGAGCCGGTCAGCACTTCCGCGCCAATTTTTTCCCGCAGTGTCGTCTGCAGGCTGTCAGGATGTCCGTGGTACCCGGGTTTCCAGCCCGGTGACTGTGGCAGTTCCACAGCAACCATGCTCACAAAATCGGATTCTTCCGGTGTGCAGAAGGGGCCAATACCGGGGATCTTCAGCAGTTGTTGTCGTGCCGTGACCAGAAGTGAGTGTGAATAGCTGCGATATTCCCTCAGTCGCTCCGGTGTGAAAAATCTGACGGCGTCAGCCAGCGCCAGCAAGGGGGCTGGATCACGGGTGCCAAGCCATTGCAGACTGTCTTTCCACGATGCCGGTCGGCCGGCAATACTGCCTCCCCAGCTGATGATGGGAGTTTTCAATTCCGCAAGGCGACGCGGGTGAGCCCAGAGAAACCCGCTTCCAAACGGGCCGCATAACCACTTGTGACCACTGGCACAGTAGTAGTCACAGCCAAGTTCATTCAGGTTGATGTCCAGCATGGCCAGGGCATGTGGTCCATCCACGCAGACCGGGATCCGGTGTCGCCTCGCCATCCGGCAAATCTCGGCGATTGGCAGAATGCAGGCTGTCGCCGACGTCACATGACTCGCCACAATCAGCCGTGTTCGTGGGGTGATTGCGGCTTCAATTGCCTGGACGGTGCCAGCTGTTGCAGGCGGAAATGGTAGCACTGCCGTCGTCATACGAGCATTGGCTTTTCGGCAAGCAGCCTGCCAGATGTTTTTTACGGCACCGTATTCGTGATCCGTCAGCAGGACTTCGTCACCGTCCGTCAGTGGCAGACTGCTGGCAACGATATTCATGGCCACGGTGGCGTTGTCGATCAGAACCATACGATCCGGCTGCGTCTTGAGAAATGCAGCCACAACAGCCGTGGCATTGTCCAGTTCTGCCTCCATTTCACGGCAGTAGAATCGCATGGGTTGTTGTTCGAGCCGTCTGCTCCATGCTTCACGTGCTGCCGAAACGGGTTCGGGGGAAGGCCCAAAGGATCCATGGTTCAGATACAGCGATTCCGGATCGATCTTCCAGAAACCTGCCAGTGGGTGAGGTGCTGTCATGAAATCTGTTCCTTGCAGAATCCTCGTCGAGGATTCGTGGGCGTTCTCCTGCCTCTGGATGATGAACTCGCGGACGATTACAGAGATTCGAGAAACGCGCTCACCTGGCCGGAAACTTCAGAACGAACCTGCCAGTGCAGCAGATGCCCGGCGGAGGGGAAATCAAGCCGAATCAGGCCAGGGGTCAATTGCTGCAGTTGGCGCGCGTTTTCCTCGGTCAGCATGCCACCCAGATCCGGATTGCCACGAAGCAGCAGCAAGGGACAGCGAATGGAACTGAAGACCCGCGTATAGTCGTAACCACTCAGCCAGTGCTCCTGAAGGATGCTGTCCATGACGGCTGGGTCCAGTTCCCTGATGCAGGCTGCAGAAAAACGCAGTGAGACGCTGTCACGAACATCCCGAATGCGGAGCTGACGACCATCCGACCAGGACTTCACGATTTCGTTGCCAAATCCATCAGCAAGTTCACTAATCGACAGGTCCGAACGGCCTGCCCAGCGCCGCATGGCCTGAAAGACGGGGTGATACTGAGTTTCCCCGAGTCTGGCCCAGAATTCCGCTGATGGGGGATCTTCCAGAATAACGGCTGTGATGCGTTCCGGACGCTCGGCAGCTGCTGCGGCAGAAACCAGTGCCCCCAGCGAGTGTCCGTACAGAATCACGGGGGCTGGCAAAGCGTCGATCGCTGCCACCGCATCTCGGACGTAGTCCACAACTCGGTAGGCCGCATTGGCACGTCCCGACGACCCATGTCCGCGAAAGTCCAGTGCCCGGACATGAAACCGTTCCGGAAACAGCATGGCGAGCGAGGAGAATGTTCGGCCTGCTCGACCAACTCCGTGCAGCATCAGCAGACTTTCCTGACCGCTGGTTCGCAATGACGAAAGACGAACACCAACGCCATCGCTGGTTGTGACACCCTGTGAATTCAGTCCCATGGTTTTCCCCGGAAAATCAAATCGCTGAGGCCTGAGGTGATCTGTTGTGGCTGACGAGCCGCCAGCAAGGTTGTTGACCAGACAAGTTTTAAAAAGAGACACAGAGACGATCAGGGATCGCCTTTTTGCTCGAACTGTGAGCAGGCGAATTCGGATGATGGAAACAGGTCGACTGGTGATTGGAATTTGAAACGCGTGTTCCCGACGTCTCAGTCAGCATATCGTACCGGATTCCAGTCGCGGGCGAGTTCACAGAGTTTCTGCAGGACTTCGCGATTCTCACTGCAGGCCACGATGCCCGGATATCGCAGCATCCCGGCACGCTCGTCCAGCCAGAGTGACCGATAATGCACTGGTTCGCCATTGTGCACCCAGACCGCGTCGCCCCCACGGACCCGCGCGATGTGCATCGAGACCGGAAAGTCGTAGATATTGGGGGAGTGAATCAGAGAGCCCACGTATTCGCCCATCGCCGTCAGCGGGTAAATGCTGCCCTGCATTTCGTCAGACGTGCGACCTGCCAGCCTGCCGGATTTCCAGCAAAGCTGATCAACTTCCCGGGCCCTTTGAGTGTCGCGTTGCTGAAAACCAATCAGATAAATACCCGGTCCGGGATCTGCCGGTGATTTTGAGACGTCCGGCAGTGAATCCAGAACCACCCGCGCTGTACGATCCGGATCGTCCGGACCACAGACAATGCGGTTTCCTGACACTTCAACCCACGTTCCCGCTGGTCCCATTTCCGGTGCAAACACCAGCGAGTACAGGGGAGTATTGTTGTTATGAAGATGACAGATGATGGAATAGCCGTTGCCATTTCTGTCGCGATATTGTTTTGTGCCATCAATCGGATCAATGGCGATTGATAACGGGCCGGATTGGGAGAATCGCTCCATATCGCCCGTCGTTTCCTCACCCTGTACTCGGCAGGTTCGAAGAATGGGATCCGCGTCCCTGAGAGCCGCAATCAGCAGTTCCTGGACGGTCAGATCGGCCAGTGTCAGTGCGTCGGTGTTGGCGTTGCCAGAGGATTTGCTCTGGATCGTGATGTTGTGCTGCCGCATGCGACGAGCAATCGCACCACCCCATCTCATCACCGCCGGTAAACTTTCCTTCAACGCTTCAATAATCCGATTCTCATCCACGAAGACCGACTCCATACTTGCACCTGAAATGTGTCCGGCAGTCACTGGCGTCATTCCCGAAACGAGTGCTCAGGAACGACCAGATTCGTATCCCGGTGTTTCGCCGTGAAAAAGCGCAGACTTCAAAGTTCAATGGTCACTGATCCTGCTGCAGAGGGCTGACTGAAGCGCAGTGGGAGTTCATTCCGAGGTCTCAGACTCGGCTGGTTCGCCAACAGAACCCTGCTCTGCTGATGTGGCCTGTTTGGAGACAGACGCAGGCACATCTTCAATCTGCCATGAATACCAGCGACCCATCGCGTGCCCTGCCAGTACCGCCGCCAGATATCCGATCCCGGACGGGTCCCCGAAGGCACCACCTACATAACTGCCATAGGCAGGGTAAAGCAGATTGTACGCCTCCCGTTGAGCAACTGCATCTCCAAAGGTTTGAAAATAGGTCAGGGCGTCCTCGGTCGCTCTGGCTTCGTGAATCAAAGCCACTCCGGGGATCAGGTAGGCTGCGGCCCAGGTTCCCTTCCATTTTCTGTGGGCGAAATCCTTCGCATGACCGCCTTCATGAACGGCAATCGCTGCGGCGTCTGAGTACACATGGATCGTGTTTGTGAAGGGATTGTAATGATCACCACCAAACAACCGACCAGGAAACAGTGTTTCACCAGCAACACTCAGTGTTCCCAGTGTATAGCGCCAGCCAGCTCCCACAGAGTCGTTGGCGACCAGTCGACGCCAATCATCTCCAGGATCATACTGATTCAGACGGACCTTTACGGTGTGCAGCTCGTTGGTCTGCAGGTAGGTCGCGAGTTCGGCTTCCGTATTTCGGCTGATCCGGTGATTCTCAACCCGACGGTCGAAAAGAATCAGCTTCGCTGGTATTCCCCAGACCCAGCCAAAACTGTCAATGACCTTGTTGGGACGACCGCGTTCAATCTGCGGTGTCGTCAATCGGGATAACTTCGATGACGAGTAGTAGAAAGCGGATGTCCCGGGCACATAATGCGATGCCGCGCATCCAACCGCATGCAAAAGTAACAGCAGCAGTATGCTCAGTCGCAGTGCACGAGAATGTGTCACCATGTCCATAGCCTTGAGGGACGTCTGCGGGTTTGTCTGGTCCGGAAATGTCATGCGTTGTGAATCAGAGGCGGGGACATCGCGTTCCAGCGACGATCTTCAATCCTGATGTCCAACTCAAACGAAGACCCGCAACTGTCTGCGAGTTCCGAACGCAACAGAGTATGCTGGACAACGTTCAGAATCGGGATTCCGCGGGGAGCTGAAGGAACTCTGATGCCGATCAGCGACCCGCACAGACTATGATCTGGTGCCCGCTCGGAACAAGAGGGATTTCGAGTTCCAGCTGAGTTGGGAGGACGCCGGATTCACTTTGATCAGTCACCCGGAGTCAGAAATCTGCACACATCGGAAACCGTTGCCGGCCTGCGTCAGTCAATGTGACGGCCAAACACAAGACAGGCGTTGTGTCCGCCAAACCCAAAACTATTCTTCATCGCAAATCGGATGGGCAGATTCCGAGGTTCATGCGGCACATAGTCCAGATCGCACTTCGGATCCGGCTGCTCGAGATTGATCGTGGGAGGTGCCTTCTCTTCCTGAATCGCCTTGATACAGAACACCGATTCAACGCCGCCGGAAGCACCCAGTAAATGCCCGATCTGGCTCTTGGTGCTGGAGACACACAGGGCATCTGCATGTTGACCGAAGACAGTGCGAATCGCGTTGGTCTCGGCAACATCACCCAAAGGTGTGCTGGTGCCATGAGCATTGATGTAGTCCACCTCGTCAGGTGAGATGCCAGCATCCGTAATCGCAAACTGAATCGCCCGCGCTGCGCCGGTGCCCCTCGGGTCCGGTGAAGTCAGGTGCGTTGCATCCGAGGAAAGTCCGTAACCAAAGACTTCCGCCAGAATGACGGCTCCCCGCTGCAGCGCAAACTCCCGTTCTTCCAGAACAAGAATTCCAGCACCCTCAGACAGCACAAACCCGTCTCGATCCTTGTCAAAGGGGCGACTCGCCTGCTGCGGGGCACTATTGCGAGTCGACAAGGCGCCCATTCGCGCGAATCCTGCGATGCCCATCGGTGTCAAAGCGGCCTCTGTGCCGCCGGTCACCATGACGTCAGCCATGCCCATCTGAATGAGCCGGAATGCATCGCCGATGGCGTTGGTCCCTGACGCACACGCTGTGCAGACGGCCGTGTTGGGGCCACGGAGTCCCCAGCGCACCGAGAGGTTTCCACTGGCCGCGTTGATAATCAGCTTGGGGATCATGAACGGAGAAATCCGCTCGGGACCACGATCGAAAAGCACCGAGTGCTGCAGTTCAATCTCGTCCAGTCCACCAATCCCACTTCCGACCAGCACGCCGTAACGGTACGAATCCCCGGTGGTCAAATCCACTGCAGACTGCCGGATCGCTTTCTCTGCTGCCACAAGTGCAAACTGTGAAAAGCGATCCGCCCGCCGCAGGTCCCGGGGGTCCATCTCAAGGTGCGCAGTCGCATCAAAATCCCGGATTTCACCGCCAAATCGAACTTTGAAGTCACGGCAGTCAAATCGTTGAATCAGGCCGACACCGCTCTCCCCACGACACACAGCGGCCCAGACGTCGTCCAGTTCGCAGCCAAGCGGGGTGACAACGCCAAGCCCTGTCACCACTACTCGACGGCGTGACATAAACTTCTGCTCTCGGCGCAAAAAAACGGCTCGCAGTTTCGAAACAACGTCAGGCACTCTGACACCAGAGAAACCCGGTCTTCAGGCCTCACTGAGGTTTCGAAAGTGCGAGCGAAAACTCAGGATTTCGACTTCGCGTTGATGTAGTCGATCGCATTGCCAACGGTCTTGATCTTATCGTAGTCGTCGTCAGGGATCTTCACCGAGAACTCGTCTTCAAGAGCCATCACGAGTTCCACAATATCAAGAGAATCCGCCTTGAGATGATCCACAAAGGAACTCTCAAGCGTAATTTCTTCCTTCGGAACGTTCAGTTGCTCACCGACGATTCCAATCACTTTTTCTTCAATCGACACAGGTACTTTCCTCCAGCGAAAACAGGCACCCAATGACTTTTGGTGTCGTTCATTCGGTCATCCGAGGAATTGCTCCGGCGACCTGCTCCATATGCAGGCGACGTCCGGTCCGCGAATTGAGGAGAACATATACAGGTTTTACCAAACTGTGTAAACCCGTCCCTGCGAGACAAACTTCCCCCGTCGCTGAAGACCCCCTCGTTTTCGCGAGTGCCCGAAAAACCCGGGAAAAGGCGGAAATCAACCACTTTCCGACCATGTCCCCGCCTCCCCGCCTCTGCGAATAAGTCCACGACCCCGCAAAAATCTCGCAAAATCCCCGACCTCAGGAATTCACCTCTCACAAGTGCCATGCACTTTGCTAGAGAAAAAGTTCCTGTTACCATCCATCCGTACACATTCCATTTCGGAGCCTTTGCCATGCCACGCGTAAACCGCCGCGAAATCCTTGCTGATTCAGAAATTCAGGTCTTTCATGTGGTCAACCGGTGTGTTC
>JALQWE010000681.1 GCA_023258825.1 Planctomycetaceae bacterium
ATTGCTGCAAAACTCGGCGAAGTGCGCTCGGCGGATGCTGCGGAACTCTTCGGCCTGGAAGGGACGGCAGGTTCCGGGGTGGAAACTGGTGAGCGATCTGTAAAGAAGTACACGACCTATGTGGTGCGCACGGTTGCAGACGTGAAAGCTGAAGAACTGACTGCAGCACTCGCAGCGGCTCAGAAAACTCTGGCCGAGACTCCGTTGTTTGATGAAGTGAATACGTTCGCTTCCGCCGTGGCTCAGGAAACGCGTGTCGACGCCACCATTGCTGTGTTGCTCAGTATCCTTGGAATTTCAGCATACATCTGGTTCCGGTTCCAGAATGCTGTCTTCGGTATGGCGGCCGTGGTGTCGCTTCTGCATGACGTGCTGGTCACTCTGGGATCTCTGGCAGTTGCCAGTTGGTTTTCCGGAAGTGCTATCGGCAATTTGCTGCTGATTGATGATTTCCGGATCAACCTGTCGATGATTGCCGCGTTCCTGACGCTGGTCGGATATTCGTTGAATGACACGATCGTGGTGTTTGACCGAATTCGTGAAGTTCGAGGCAAGAATCCGCTGGTCACCAACGAGATTGTCAACACATCACTGAACCAGACTCTGGGGCGAACCCTGATGACTGGGGTGACCGTGTTTATTGTGGTGTTGATCCTCTACATCTTTGGCGGTTCCGGAGTTCATGGGTTTGCATGGTGCCTGTTGATCGGGTCCATTGCCGGAACCTACAGCTCAATCTACATCGCCAGCCCGTTTCTGGTTTGGTTCCTCAGCCGCAACTCCACAGGTGTGAAGGCCTGAGCGGCTTTGCGGTTCTCTCACTGGCTGTTTGAAAGCAGTCGGAATCGGTGTCCTTTCAATGCCCGCATCATTTCGATGCGGGCGTCTTCCATTATGGTTCCGCGACTACGGTCGCTGAGGAGCTTTGTTCGGAATGATTGACGAATCGCCTCTGCACTGGACAACGATTGACGCGTCTGAACTCTATGAAGTGCCGCGTTGGGGGAATGGATACTTTTCCGTGCATCCTAATGGCAACCTGATGGTTCACCCGGATCGAAATCAGACTCGGGGGGTCGACCTGAAGGAGCTGGTTGAGCGATTGCAGATGCGTGGACTGGACGTCCCGGTTTTGCTGCGATTCAACGGGATCATTCGCGACCGTTTGTATGTTCTGCACAAGGCGTTTTCCGACGCCATCAAAGAGCACAGTTACCGTGGCAACTACGCGTGCGTCTATCCGATCAAGGTGAACCAGCAGCGCGAGGTGGTGGAGAAGGTCGTTGAGTACGGCCGGGAGTTTGGCTTTGGACTTGAGGCTGGCAGCAAGCCTGAGTTGCTGGCGGTGGTTGCGATGACTGAGGCGGAAACGCCGATCATCTGCAACGGATTCAAGGATGCTGAGTTCATCGAGATGGCGCTGCTGGCTCAGAAAATTGGCCGCCACGTGATCCCGGTCGTGGAGAAATACACCGAGCTGGAATTGATCCTGAAGTACGCCGAAAAACTCAACGTGCGGCCACAAATTGGCATGCGAGTTAAACTCGCCGCACGCGGAGCGGGGCGATGGCAGTCCTCCGGCGGCTATCGTTCCAAATTCGGTCTGCGCGCAAACGAAATTCTTCAGGCGCTGGACGAGTTGAAGCGTCGGGGCATGGAAGATTGCTTCACTCTGCTGCATTTCCATCTTGGAAGTCAGATCACGAACATCCGCCAGGTGAAAGCCGCGTTGAACGAGGCCGCTCGGGTCTATACCGAGCTGGTAAAACGTGGGGCCGGGCTGAAGTACATGGACGTCGGCGGTGGTCTTGGAGTGGACTATGATGGTTCGCAGACCAACTTCGAATCCAGCATGAACTACACGCTGGAAGAGTACGCCCGCGATGTGGTTTACACACTGCAGACCGTATGCGATGAAGCGGGTGTTGAGCATCCGCACATTATCTCCGAAAGCGGTCGTGCGATTTCGGCCTTCCACAGCGTGCTCGTTTTCGGTGTGCTGGGGGTCTCGCAACAGGGAACGGAAAACACCTCGGATGCCGCGTTAGCGCCCCCGGACGATGCAGAACAGGTGCTGCATGACCTGTATCAGAATTACCGCGGGCTGACTCAGCGAAATGCGCTGGAAACCTTCCACGACGCACAGACGTCCGTCGATACGGTGATGACGCTGTTCAACACAGGCTATCTGTCTCTTGAGCAGCGTTGCCTGGCTGAGACCATTTACTTTGCCACGTGCTACAGAATCTGGCAGATGACGAGCACGATGGACTTCATTCCGGAAGAACTGGAACGCCTCGACAAACTGCTGTCGGACAACTACTTCTGCAACTTCTCGCTCTTTCAGTCCTGCCCGGACTCGTGGGCGATCAAGCAGCTGTTTCCTGTGATGCCGATTCATCACCTCGATAACCGCCCGACGCGGCACGCGGTGCTGAGTGACATTACCTGCGACTCAGATGGGAAGATTGATAC
>JALQWE010000682.1 GCA_023258825.1 Planctomycetaceae bacterium
TGACATTCTCCGGCCTCCACACTCAGGCCTTCGGACAGCAGGGCCATGTCTATCAGGCAGGAGTGGCTTCAGTCGATATCACGCCCAACACCTCCATTCGTCTGAATGGTTTTGGTGGCCGAACACAAGAATCCGAGGGCGTCCGGCAACCCCTCTTTGCCAAAGCTCTCACGATCGGATCCAGTGATCAGGATACCATTGTTATCCTCACAGTCGATACTCTGGGAATCCCGGATGATCTGAAACTTCGGGTCATCGATAAGTTGCAACACCGACTGGAATTGACAGAAGATCGAGTGGTGATCTGTGCATCGCACACTCATAGCGGCCCTATGATTGTCAACTGCGCGAACACGCTTTTCGGTCGCTCAATTCCTGACGACCAGTGGCAGCGGATCGTCAGTTACACAAATCAGCTTGAAGACCAGCTGGTGTCGGTCACCGAAGAAGCCTGGAGAAAACGTCGGCCCTCAAGACTCTCCTGGGGACTGGGAAGTGTCAGATTTGCCATGAATCGCCGAACCAGCGGTGGGCCGGTCGATCACGATCTTCCGGTTCTCGCTGTGCACGATCTTGAGGGTACGCTTACAGCCGTTTTCACTAACTACGCCTGTCATTGTGTCACACTCAGCGACAACCTGATCAGTGGTGACTGGGTCGGATACGCGATGGAGCATATTCAACGCCAGCATCCGGGCTGTGAAGCGTTGATCTCCATTGGTTGCGGTGCTGATTCCAATCCACGCGGCGGCGTTCTCGGAGGTCGCTCCGATATCGCCGACAGTCTCGGCCTTGAACTGGCCCAGGAAGTCACATCTGTCCTGAACTCTGAATTGACCCCGTTGAAGAATGCTCCCGCAGCACTGTTGGAGCGCGTCAGTCTGCCACTTGCCCCGCTCCCAAGCCGCGCCCAGTGGGAAGAACAATCCAGACAACCGAACGCTGCCGGGTACTATGCCGCTGTCCAACTCAGCAAGCTGGATCGCGGCGAGCCGCTGGTGACAGAAATCAGCTATCCCATTCAGAGCTTTCACTTTGGCGACCAGTTAGCCCTGCTGTTTCTCCCCGGGGAAGTCGTCGTCGACTATTCGCTCCGACTGAAAAAGGAACTACGTTCCAGTCGCTTGTGGGTCAACGCCTATGCCAACGCCTGCCCGGGCTACGTCCCTTCAGAACGAATTCTGCGGGAGGGAGGGTACGAGGGCGGTGGAGCCATGGTGTACTACGATATCCCGGGCCCTTATGCAGCGGGCGTAGAACAAATCATCATCGATGCTGTCCATCGCCAACTGAGCACAGTGATTCCAGCCAAATCCAATCTCACCGATCGCTATTCCGGCGAAGGGACCGATGGAATCCGTCCACTGGCTCCGGAAAGTGCTGTGCGATCACTGCAACCGTCCCCGGGGTTCCGTGCTGAACTTGCGGTCTCCGAGCCACTTGTGCAGAGTCCGGTCGCCATTGCCTTTGGCCCCGATGGAACGCTCTGGGTTGCCGAGATGACGGATTATCCTCGACCTGCGGAAACAGGAAACGGCTCAACTGAAGGCACTCTCTCCTCACTTGAGAGCCGTTCCGGGCAAGTTCGACGCCTGACCGATACAGACAAGGATGGGGAGTTCGATCACTCGACGGTCTTTCTCGACGGGATTCCGTTCCCAACCGGGGTGACCGTCTGGAGGGACGGAATACTGGTGTGTGCAGCTCCTGACATCCTGTTTGCCGAGGATACGGATGCAGATGGGAAAGCAGATCGAGTTGAAAAACTCTTCACAGGATTTGCCACACATAATTTTCAGGCTCGAGTCAACAGTCTTGAGTATGGACTGGACGGATGGCTCTATGGTTCCTGTGGCCTCTTCGGGGGTGATATCACCAGCCTGAAGACCGGAAAAGTTGTCTCGCTGGGACAAAGAGACTTTCGATGTCAACCCGACACGGGCGCTTTTGAACCCGCTGCCGGTGCCACACAGCAGGGACGAGTTCGCAATGATCAGGGCGACTGGTTTGGATGCAACAACAGCGTCCTGCTCATGCATTATCCGCTTGAAGAGCACTATCTTCGACGGAACCCTTTTCTCTCTGCACATAATAACGTCGTCAGCTTACTGCCGGAACCAACCCGCGGCCGCCTGTTTCCTGTTTCGGCGCAAGTGCTCTTTGCCCTGTCCGGCCCGCCAGGCAATGCAACCGCAGCCTGCGGTACGGGAATCTATCGCGACACGCTGTTCGGCCCAATGTCCTCAGACAATGCCTTCACGTGTGAACCGGTCAACAATCTTGTTCATCGTCAGCAACTGATTGAGGCAGGTGCAACCTTTCGCAGCGTTCGAGCAGAAACAGAACAGCAGCAGGAATTTGTAGCCTCGTCAGATCCATGGTTTCGCCCCGTGCAGGCGCGAACCGGCCCGGATGGAGCACTCTGGATCGTCGATATGTACCGCTACGTCATTGAACACCCGATCT
>JALQWE010000683.1 GCA_023258825.1 Planctomycetaceae bacterium
CCACCAACCCGTCGACGCAAGTGCAGCTGGCTCCACCACTTGTAACCGCCCGCAATAGATGGCTGGCCCCCAGGATCTCGCCCCCGTCAATCGGCCGATACGCGCGGGTGTCCAGTTGCGTTCACCCCCGTGCGCCACCCTCGGCGACAGGATGGGCAGCAATCGAAAGCCTGCGGGATTTGCGTGCATTTGAGGACTGTTGGCAAATTCGTAGTTGCTCGGGTTCACCAAGTCGCTGCCAGTGAACATGGATTTCAAAAACCGATTGGCGGCGACTCCGGTGCAGCACGTTGTCAGGTGGGTCGCCGGATGGGGCAATGCTCTTGCAGCAATTTTTCAACAGCCTCCTTGTGCTCGGGTGGAACAGGCAAAGCTCCCCGGCCAAGGGACGACAGGGCCCCTTTGGTCTTCAGCAACAACGTGCAGTCATTTGCCCAACTGTAAGTATCGATCCTGCTCCACCGGAGGAGACTCCAGTATTGCCAGATTCCAGTTTCCCGCATCTGGAGTCGCCCTGTGGCCATGATGACCCAATAAAGGGCAAAGGAGATTCCAAAGGAGGGTCCGGCGATCCCCGGGTCCATCGAGGCGGCTGATGTGCCGGCCAGGCTGCCGGTCACGCCCAGAAACAGAAAGATCACAGCATTAATCAGAAAGAGATTTCTCGTTGGATGTGGGCCACAATCCAGTATAACACGACCGCCAGTTTGGCGGCCATATATCCAGGCAGCAACGAACCAGACGACAATAAACCCCCAGAGTATGGCAAAAGCGGTTCCGAACGAGTCACGAATGGGCCTGTCGCTGACCAATGAGATCACGCCTGCGATCGAGAGCCAGAAAGCCAGAACGCCGATTCCGCAAATCAGAGCGTTTCTGACACCTTGTGCGTACGCGGTCGTGGTCATTCGTGCGGACATGTGCTGACTCCTGTGTTGGCCGCCTGACGACCAGGCTAACCCGATGGCCACGAGCGAATTTTCAATTCAAAAACCCGCTTCGGCAACCCGAGTCCAGCCTTTTGTTCCGCGGGTTTCGTTTAATTCAGATTGTTTTTCCTGGACATATTCACTGAATTTCACAGCCTGTCAACCGAGACCAAGACCATCGCGAAAATCGTCACTCGCGTGCTTAATCATCTGACCTTTGTTGCTCGGCCAGGCCATCATCCTGCAATTCTTAGTGTTTACGATCATCCGAATGTGACCATGATTGTAGCCTCGCAATCCTCTGATCCCATACCAGGCCAGTACCTTCTGAAATGCCTGCGCAAAACATCCCAGCAAATCCGACTGTTTGAAGGAATGTCCCGACACACAATTCTGGCTGCGTTTCAAGGCAGGTTGCGACGAAAACGATCGGAATGTTGGCAACTATGCATGTAATGGCAGTGGCGATACTCCGTTTGCTATCGCGGAACCCCCGCCACACTTCCATCAATACACGGTCCAATCCGCCAGGGACGGCGAGTCGGACGAGGAGAGCGAGCGAGTCCATCAGACGATCCATACTGCTGCGAGCCGAACGACTGCCGTCCACGGGCGGCCGCAAAAACACTTTGATTTCAACGCCGACGTTGTCCGCCGCTCCGGTTCACGGCTGTGTTCGGCCAGCCTTGCCAATCTTCCGCAACAGCCGAACTAACCGTCCGACTTTTCTCTCAACAACCGCCCAATCCCATGCTTCCGGAGTTTGAAGATCAGGATATGTGTCGCTCCAATTCGATGCACGGATCTCCGAATTAGCTGCCACCCGACATTCAACCATTGGGTGTTTCCGGAAGTCGAACTGCAACTGGATCAATCCCCATCCTTCCTGACAGAATCGGAACGTGTGGCCATTGCACGCCTCCGGCTTCAGATCAACCCGTCGTTCGTGAGTATGGCCCTTCGCCGCGGCGTAGTAGAGGGTGTATTGTCGTAACACGTCCCCGACTCCCGCTTCGTAATTCAGATCGTCGAGCAATGCGTCGGCATCCGCAAATTCTCGTGTGGCGCAGCCAAAGTTGGAATACGCCTGTCGGACAACCACGGGCCCCTGCGCGAAGACCGCCGCCACGATCTCGTTCAGCTGTTCCCGAAAGATTTGTTGAGAGGTTTGCATGGATAATTGAGGCCGAACGTACAAGCGAATCCGGTTGCCAGGAGAGAGCTTCCATTTCACAAACCATGATCAGCCACTCGAATTCAGCGCCTTGTTCTGCCAGTTTGATTTGAACGAATGCTCTCCATTCCTCATTGGCCTGCTGTGAGTGACTCGCGCACGTTGAAATCCGGGTCAGTATTATAGCTCGAAGGGCAACCACTGGTGAGCTGATTGGAATGCTGACGGATCTGTTTCGCGAACCGATGCTGATGTTAAACGAAACTACAGGTTATGGCGATGCCGCCCCGGTCATCGAAGCCAGCCATGTGCCTGTGTCACCGCCGCAGCGAATCGAGGAGATGTCTTCGCAGCTGCGGC
>JALQWE010000684.1 GCA_023258825.1 Planctomycetaceae bacterium
AGGTTGACGGCACTGAGCAGCACGGCGTTGTCACCGGTGAAATTCAGCCGCATGCTGTCATTCACGCCAGTGTTTCCGGCCAGCGTCAGGCCAGTGATGCCATCGGTGGCCACCGTTCGCTTCACCTGACCGTCAATAAGCACCTGGATCGTTTCTTCCACAACGCGCAGCTGCACATCGCTGGGCTGGCCGTTGTTGGGCACCGTTACCTGCGGCTGCGCTTCGTCGACAATCAGGGCGATGTCGTTTCCGGTGCCGGCATAGTACGAGATGCGGGCGTTACGGCCGCTGCCGGCAAAGTTACTGGTGACCAGATCACCGTCAGCAAGGCCCTGAAAGCGGCCGACAATCGCATCAGTGCCGTCATTCTGCAGGATCAGGTATTCGCTGCCGGCGTTTGCTGTGAAGGATCCATAGTTCAGCGACAAAACGCCACCGGTCACATCGACTGTTCCCGATACATTCAGCTGGTCATAGCCGGTGCCGGCTGTTGTTCCGGCGATATCGATCTGCAGCACGCCGCCACCGGCGAGAGTCAGGCTGCCGGTCTGCAGCACTCCAGGACTGTTACCCGGTGCCAGAACACCAGCGGAAGTGACTGTGACCGGTCCCTGGATGTTGCCGGTCCCCTGCAGCCTGCCGCCTGCCACAGTAACGCTACTGGCTGCAGCCGTGCTGCCACTGACCACCAGCACGCCTTCTTCAACGCGGGTCGCACCCGTGTAAGTGTTGCTGGCGGACAGTTCCAGTCTCCCGGAGCCACGTTTATTCAGGCCACCAGTTCCGGTCAGCACTCCGGTGAGCATCGTGGCCGGGGTGACCGCTGGCAGTATCAGCGGAGTCAAAGATTCCCGAACAGTCGCCGGAGAAACGTTCAGGGCCACACTGCCGCCGGAAAGTACGATTGAAGACGCCGAAGTCAGCTGGTCGGCGCTGCTATCCTGCTGGTCGATGTCCAACTGAGTGCCGCCCAGAAGTTCCAGTCGGGGGGCAGACAGGGAGACCACGGAATTCGCCAGTGCCGTCAGGACGGAAGCCGCGTCAGCGCCATCCGCCAGCAGTTGCGGGCCGCGATTTTTCAACAGCAAATACTCGCTGACCGTCGTCCGTCCGCCGCGAACCGAAAACTGTTCACTGGCGGTCAGTTTTTCGTGCAGATGCAGGTAATTGGCGGCTTCCAGTTGCAGACGCCGCGGAGTGCCCGTACCGACTCCGAGCGGCTGAGCGAGCAGGGTGAGATTTCCGCCGGCCGGGAGGCCGGAACTGTTTTGATAGCCCGTGGAAACGAGCGTGACGCTCTGCGCTGCTCTGATGACGTCATAGCGGCCGAACGTCAGATTTCCACCTGCAGAAAGACTGAGTTCACCGTTCGCTCCGGTCACCTGCAACGGAGGCGAAGTCACGCTCTGCGCCAATTCCTTACCTGCCGCAATCGTCAGGCGATTCTGCACCGAACCGAATGAACCAGCGGCGAGATTCATATCACCGCCTGAGCGGAATGTCAGTTCGGTGAGCGTGCCGCCGGAAGGTCCGGACACAGTGGCGGCCATGAATAGATCGCCAGCAGTGGTCACGAGGGAAACACTGCTGGTGGCAGCCAGCGTGCCCTTGACAGTCTGCAGCCCGGTGGACTGCCATGCGATGGCCCCTGCGGTCAGGCTGAAATCGGCAGCATCGACCTGCAGGCTGCCGGAGGCTGTGACGGCGACAGTGCCGGAGGCGGTGTTCGTGCCAGCCCAGGTGATATCGCTGCCGAGCAGCGTGATGTTGCCGGCTGATGTGACGACCTGATTGCTGCCAGTCGCTTTTGACAGCAACAGCGGGCTGCTGCCTGCATCCAGACGCACAGTGGCACCAGTCCCGCCTGCATTCACTCGCTGACCGCGAATGCCGCCAGTCGCAGTCAGCTGGATGCCGCCAGTCGGTGCCGCAAGTTCGATTGCCTGAATACCGCCACTCAGTTCTCCGACGCTGTCGAGATCGGTCAATGTGATGGAACCGGTTGTGGACAGAGCGCTGGTGAGTTCGTTCACGGCAAGTTCGAGGCCACTGATGCCGCTTCCGGCTCGGAGTGTCAGGCGATTGGCGATCACGTCGGGACCCGCATCGCCACTGCCACCTTCACGGATCGCTCCGCCAGCCTGAATGGCGACATTATTCAGGGCCGTCAGCGGTGCATCGGCAGCCATGCCGCGGGTCGTGCGGATGGCCATGGCCTGCTCGGCCGTTGCCGCATAGTCGCCGGCTTCCAGATGACTGATGAAAACATCGCCGCCTGCTGTCAGTTGCACGGTGTGGCCACCGGTGTTGGACAACAAACGTGCATCCAGCACGATCAGATCGCCGGGGGCGTTGACGATCAGGGAGCCATCGAGGACGTACACCTGTCGCAAGGTCAGGGGACCTGAGCCGGTGTAGTTGAGGATCACGTCGCCGGATTGACGGGTGATGAGG
>JALQWE010000685.1 GCA_023258825.1 Planctomycetaceae bacterium
ATGCTGCGTGGTGATGAGCCGATCAAGGACATGGATTACAGCACCGACGCGTTTGGACGCGAAGCCGTTTCGTTCATTGAGAGACATCAGCAAAAGCCGTGGTTTTTGTATCTCGCGTTCAATGCCGTGCATACGCCGATGCACGCAACGCCCGAGTGGTTGGAGAAGGTTTCGGGGTTCCGCGATCCCCAGCGTCGTACCTATGCGGCGATGATGCTGGCGATGGACGACGCGGTCGGGAAGGTCCTGGAGACGCTTGATCGGACCGGGCAGCGTGGTCGCACGCTTGTCATGTTTGTCAGCGACAATGGCGGTCCGACGATGCCGGGTGTGACGGTCAATGGCTCCGTCAATACGCCGCTCCGCGGATCCAAGCGAACGACACTCGAGGGCGGCATTCGGGTGCCCTTCGTCGTGTCGTGGCCAGGCCGCATCCAGCCGTCCGTTGTGGACACGCCTGTGATTCAGTTGGATCTGGCGGCCACAGCCCTTGCAGCGGCAGGTGTGCAGTCCAGTGTTCCGCTCGATGGTGTCAATCTGCTGCCGCATCTGGAGGGGCAAACCGGCCCGGTGCATGACGCTCTGTATTGGCGATTTGGAACGCAGATGGCCATTCGAAGTGGCGACTACAAACTGGTGCGGTATGACCGGCAGGCTGATTCAGCAACTCTGCGGCGAAACGCCGGAGTCACGGCTGCGCGATTGTACAATCTCGCCAATGACATCGGTGAGACCCAGGACCTGGCCGAAACGATGCCGGACAAGGTCCGTGAGTTGCAGGAGAAATGGGATGTCTGGAACAGCGGGAATGTGGAACCGCTCTGGGGAAAGTAACCCTCGGCGACCCTGCTCACTGATTCAGCGATGGTGCCAGGTCTGCCGGGTCTTCCGCGACTGTCCTGCCGTTTGAATCGTGATCCCGGTTTTTGTGTTTTGCAAGTTCCCGGGGCGACTGTACTGCACTATTCAATGGATCGTAATTCAGGGTGCTCTTCGGCAGCCTTGATCCTGCTGATGGCATCCCGGACTGCCTTTGCCTTCTGTCGACTCAGATGCCGGGGAAAGTTGCTTTCGCCCTTTTCAAAGATAGCTGCCGTCTCTTCAAGCTGTGGGATGATGACCTGGGCTTCGGCACCATAGGCATCCAGTACGGCCAGAATTTCCGGTGTGCGGTGTTCGCTGGCCCAGGGGTTCTGGGTTCGCAGGTAGTCCGCAGCGGCCTGCATGCCGTCTTCGATGTGATGTGATGCGAGCACTTTCAGGCCGTTCACGCGTACACCATCGGCAAACATCTCACCGCTGGGGGCGGGTGTTCTGATCGCTTCCAGAATCGTCGGCAGCAAAGGCCGGATTTGCTGGTAATTGAGGCGGTGATAGATCTCGCTGATTTCGCCGCGGGCCCGGCCGTCCTGGTTTTGCAGGCCCCGGGCAATAGCTGTGCGAAGGCGTTCGCTGTCGATTGCTTCGAGTGACTGCATTCGAGGGAGCATGGTTCCAAAAACGGCGAAGGCGACAAAGCGTTGTTCCATACCGCGGGGGTCATCAGGGGCCGGGTCGCGAGCGATGAGATTCAGTAGCTCAGGCACCGCGTCAATCGCCGGCTTTCCAATCGCAGCCAGCGCTGAAGCGGCTCGCACGCGCAGCCAGAGATCTTCATGTTTGAGAAGGCGTTGCAGTTGGGGAACGGCTGGTGCCCCGTCGCCTCTTAACTGTTCCAGGGCATGGCAGGCACCGATTTGGGCGTCGGCGTTGTTTGAATCCAGCAGCGCGATGACGTCGGATAACGGCGGCTGCTTCCGCCAGGAGATCGCCATGGCGGCTCGTTCGCGCACAATGGGCGACCACGAGCCCAGACGCTGTAGCAGTTCAGCATCTGTCATTTGTTCGTAGAAGCTGCGACGATCTTTATTGTTCCAGCCTCGTCCGTCAGCAACAATGGTTTGAGCCATTTCCGGGGAAAGCCGTTCTACCGCGGCTGGTGTTTTTCCGGTCAGGCGGATCTTCCTGAGTGGCAGGGCATAGCCCAGCAGATAGGCCCCGGTGGCATCCCAGCCGTGGTAGCTGTCATGATCGGGCTCTGGTGGGCCCTGGTGCGTGAACGTGCCGTCCGCGCGTCGGGCAAGATCGTGATACCATGTGCCAAATTCCTGCATCCAGACGCCTGTGGCGTGAGGCCCTGCCTGCCCGATCGCAGGCAACGACCAGAGCAGGTTGAAGTAGTTGCCGGTGTGTCCACAGTCCCGTTCATTGCCATGGGATGCAAGGGCCATGCGAGTGAAGTAGTCGGCACTGCGGGATTCGCCAAGTCCATTGAACAGCACGGCCGCCATTCCACATTTGCCATTGTCTTCGTGGGTTTCAGTCCATGCCGCATGATCGCCGTAGGGAACAGCCCCTTTGCCTGTGTAAAAACGAAGCAGTCGTGAACTGAGGTCGATC
>JALQWE010000686.1 GCA_023258825.1 Planctomycetaceae bacterium
ATTGCGCCGGAGTCGCAGTGGCGTCAAGGGGCTTGAGCTGCGCCAGTCGTGTGGCGATCAGAGGCTCTTCCGGCAACAGAGTCTGAGCGGCCAGCAACCAATCCCGACTCTCATCACGGCGTTCTATGGCCTGCAGATGCTCGGCAATCTCCAGCATCACCGGGACGGCCATCTGCGGAATTTCAGCCTGCGGGCGAAACATGCGGTAGGCCAGCAGCTCCAGCTGATCCAGATGGTTGGTGATCTGTGTTTGTCGTTCTGCGTCCGCGTGTTTGCTGTTGCGTTCCAGAGCCTGTGCGAAGGCATGGCTTGCGGTGGTCGACAGGGGGTGACGCCGGGCCAGATATCCGGCAATCTGTTCGGCGATCGCAAAGTCCTGCCGACGGTTGGCCTGCCTGAGGGCGACCTCCCACGCCTCTGAGGCCGTTTCGGCGTTCAATGGAATCTGCTGGATGAACGCACTGGTCAGCTGTGTTTGCCCCGCGCGTTCCTGAAGCAGAGCGCGCAGAGCCTGCAGTTCCGCGTTTGTCGTTTCGAGGGTTGAGAATGAGTCCAGCAGTTCGTCCGCACGACCGTCATCGCCGGCATGGAAGCAGCATCGTATGAGTGCCACGGCGGTTTGGACATCTGCGGGATCTGCCTGCATCGCGGCCTGCAGCTGTGCGATAGCCTGCGCGTTTTCCTGGAGTGGTTGCCCGGCCAGCAGTCGTGTTGCCAGTTCACGCGGCGTCAAAGGTCGCAGGGCCTGGAGTTGTGCCAGCGTTCTGCGTAGTTCCGGTTCACGCAACTGCAGGGCGTAGACGGACACCAGTTCACGCAGAGGAACGCTCCATTCCGGCCGCAGCGTGTGAGCTTCCTGCAGCAGTGTTTCGGCGGATCGAAGCTGATGGGCTGCGAGCGCCAGAGTGCCCTCCAGAAATCTTGCGGTTGCTGCCAGTGGTCCGGTACGTTCCCGGACCCGGCTCAGCAGATTTCGGGCCTGTTCTGTGCGACCATTCTGCTGCTCAAACGCCGCCAGGAACAGCAGCGCTTTTGCATTGTGGGGGTCGAGTGTGAGGACCTGCTGATAGTGCCGACTGGCCGCCGCATTTTTTCCTGTGTCTGCAGCCTGTGCGGCCCTGTCCAGCAGCACGACCAGTTCTGCCTGTTGCTGCGCGGCCTGACGCTGAAGTTCAGCCGCCTGTTGGAGCTGACTCTGTCGGTTCCACAGCCAGACTCCACCGGACAGCAGCGCCAGACTGATGATCACGAACAGTAGTATCGAGGTATTCCGGCGACCTGTCACGTGCTGTGCAACTTTCCACCGAATGAGTCCCGAGGGGAGACCGGAAATCATACGCGGCTGGCTGAAGTGAATCAGTGAAGTGTCTTTCGACGCAGGAATTCGAAAGACCGGCTGCTGAATGTGTCCTGACGCATCCCCGGGATCTGCGTCGCCGCATTCTTCGTGGGAGGATACGTTGTTTTGTGCTGTGGGTTCAATTCAGCCATGGGGCGAAAGGGGGGAATGCGTTCACCTGAGCCGGACTCGCAGGGGCGGCGGCAGTTGCGGGATCCCGGTCCTGGAACACGGCAGAAATCGCTTCGATCCGCATGAACCACGTCAGGAAATCCCGGGATTCTCTGGCAATTTCCGGCCTGATAGCGGTAGACTGGGATCTCGGGGAACGGTGCTGTTTCCTGATTTTCAGCCGTTGGCCATGATCGCTGCAGGGGTTTTCGAAATCTGTTCGGCACAGGCGGCACAGGACCAGCAGGAGCGAAGACATGTCGTCTGGTGTGCTCATTAAGATTCCGGCTCTGCAGCAGCTGCTGGGACAGTGTCAGCGGCGCATGCGTCTCCACACTCTGACTCGAGGATCGGCAGAAACCGTTTCCGTGGCGGCTGTGTGTCTGTCTGTGTCCTGCCTGCTGGACTTCCTGCTGATTCTTCCAGGCACTCTGCGGTTGTTGCTGCTGATCACCTCGGCCGCCCTGATCCTGCTGGTGCTGGTGCGACGATTGATCCAGCCATTGCTGACTGCTGTCCCGGCGGAAGAGTTGGGAGCCGCGGTGGACTTGCGATTTCCGGAACTGCATGAGGCTCTCGCCACACTGATTTCACTGGAACGAATGGAAGCCGGTCACGAAGCGGTCGGATCGGTTCTGATGCAGCAGAAACTGCGACAGCAGGTGCAGTCGCAGGTCAGAATCATTCGCCCTTCGCAGGTGGTGCAGGTTCAACCTGTGATTCGGCGTGCGGGTGTGGCGGGCCTGTTGCTGATGGTGGGATTGGTGCCGCTGATCAGCTGGCCGGAAGGATCACAGTTGCTGATTCGCCGACTGCTGCTGCCCTTCGCCAATCTGGCATCACCCACCAATCTGTTTTTTGAGGTTCCGGTGGCGGATCGCATCGTGGCTTCCGGAACGGATGTGTCCTTCACAGCGATTCCCCGCT
>JALQWE010000687.1 GCA_023258825.1 Planctomycetaceae bacterium
GTGTCCCGCCGGATTGCCAGTCACCGCCGTTATTCTTCCCCGGCTCGCAATTCACCCAGCCAGACCCCCGATAAATCCAGTCGATACATCAGCTGATTGTAGTTGTACCGCGGTGTCGCAGGAGACTGCGTAAAGGTATTGGTATAGGTTCCTTCGAAATACAGAACTCGCCCCCCCATTTCATCGAACTCCGCATGATGACACGGATTGTAGAAACTCTGTCCGGGATGAGTCGCTATCTTAATTGTCCGTCGAAAGGGTCCCTGCGCTGTCTCCGCTTCGGCATAGTACACCTCACCCAGATACGAAGGACTGTCCTTCTCCCACGCTTCGGCGTTCGCAATCATGACCCATTTTTTTCGCCACGCGTTCCAGGACACCGTCCCCGCGTGCATCAGCACCCGCTGACCAGGTCGCCCTGCATCCTCCGGAAAAAACGTCAATTCTTCCGGTCGAATCCGACCCGCTTTCAGCCATCGCTGCTCGTCCCGCTGAGTCACCGGGGGCGCTTTCTTCCAACCCCGGATCAATCTCCCATTGGCATCCCGTTCCAACTCGTCCTCACGCCCCGCAGTCTGCCGCACACAGGTCCACGACTCATAAGCGTCCCGATCCTGAATCGCCGATAACGTCGCTGGCACCCGTGTGACCAGAAAGGGGTTTCCAAAGTACAGGTAAGCCTGCCCTCCCTCCTCTTTCAGGACCGGATGCCCTGCTAATTGCCGCCACGTTTCCTGCAAGTCCACCCTCTCCAGAACCTCAAATATCTCCCGCGCATCATTCCAGACCATGTGCCCCTGCTCCAGAGGTTCCGACAGGCCACGACGTCGCGAATACTGGCAGACCATCCGCGGCTCCCCTCGCTCGTCCTGAACGACCGACACCCCCTGAATCCAGACCACACCCTCGCGCTCGGCAACCTCTGCCATCGCCCGCGCAAAGCCGTTCTCTCCCACAAAGTAATGCAGCCCCGGATCCTTACCAAAATCCATACCGGACGTCCCCGGCCTGCTACTCACAGCACCTGCCGTACGAAACAATCCCAGGGGATAGGTCAACTGATTCGTATCGCCCCAGAACCAGTGCAGCTTGTCCCGATAAACAGCCGTCTGGACCGAATCCTGTCCAACGACCCGCCCCTGCTCCTCAGACACCCCCGCCGGAACCGCTTTCCCCAGACGCTGTGAATCCAGATACCGATCGCGGCCAGTAATCCGGTACACCCGCTCTGCGTGGTTCAATCGAGTCAACTCGATCCGCTGCGGTACTCCCGCACCCAGTGTCAATCGCACGCCCGCCATCCCGAATCCATCCCGGTCCACAGCATAGCCCGGAGACGTCACCTTCAGAAAAATCGTCTGCCCCAGCAACTGCGGCTCCCGCAGCGCCACATACCCGGCACTGTCGGTGACCCACGTCACATCGTCCACTGTGGTCAGCTCCACCAACGGAACACCTCGCCCCGTAGCCCGATCCACCACCTGAATCTCAAACAGTTCCTCAGCCCGCAATGCACCGTCGCACAGCAGACAACTGGCCAGCCATCCACACAACCACAAACCGACGTGGCTTTTCACCACCACCTGCCCTCGCATCATTCTGCTCCCACCTCTCTGCAATCAGCCGAGAGTCGCGTTTTGCTCCGACGAAACAAGCTCGCTGTTTACCCTGCGGCCGTCAGCAACATCACCTTCGGCGAAGTCGATGAACAACGTTCGAATCCACCAGCCTCCCTCGTTCACAGACTTTTTTGACTCTTCTGTTCAGGCATCTGTCCCTGAGTTCCACCCCGCAGTCTCCCGCATAGCCGCACCCCGTGCAATCCTCAACATTCCACAAACACTTTCCGCCGGCCCGACCCAGCGCCGCCATTCTCAAAACCGCCGTACGACACTCCCGGCGCACCCCGTCAAAATCCCCGGAGCCCCGCTTTTTTACGGAAGTCATTTTGAGCTGTCGCGGGGACTGCGGTACCATATTGAGTGTCATGGCTCATCAGGCTTCGCTGGCATCGCCAGGGCCGCAACAGGCTTGTACATTGCGGTCCCCGGCATTCGATGTCCCGGTGTGCTGTCATCAACTCATTGCTTCACCCCCCTCCAATCCATCCGTCTGCTCCCGGAAGCCCCACCACCGATGCTGCAGCACATGACTCATCCGTCCCGCCGCCAGGTTCTGAGTGCCGGACATCAGTTCGCGTCACTCGCTGCCACCGTGATGCTGCTGCAGGATCAGGCCCTCAGTCAGCAACCGCCCGGTGCAGGCGCCACACTTCAGGCACTGCATCATCCTCCAAAGGCAAAACGCGTGATCCAGTTGTTCATGGGCGGCGCGGCCAGCCATGTGGATCTCTGGGACTACAAACCTCAGCTGGAAAAACATCACGGTGAGGCATCAGACTTCGGCGAACCGGTCGAAGCATTCCAGAATGGGTT
>JALQWE010000688.1 GCA_023258825.1 Planctomycetaceae bacterium
TGGGCCCCTGAAAGATCGCGATCGTTTCCGCCTCCGGCGAAAGCACCTCGACCAGATTCGTCGCCGAACCGATCGCCGAAGTATCGTTCAACACAATGCAACTGCAGTTCTTCATCCGCAGTTTTCGCATCGCATTGTTTCGCGGATCCTGGGACTCCAGCGCAAAACCGACAATCCACCGATGCTGCCTGAGACTTCCCAGCTCCGCAAGCACGTCCGACGTTTCTGTCAGCTCCAGAACAATCGGCTGCCCGGTCTTGGTGATCTTGCCTGATACCCTCTGCCGAGGTCGATAGTCACAGACTGCCGCCGTGGCAATCACACCGTCACACTCCGGGAAAATCTGCAGACAAGTCTCCCGCAGCTGATCCGTCGTTTCGATCCGGTGCACATGACACCCCGCTGGCGGAGTCAACTCAACCGGTCCCGTCACTAACTCCACCTCGTGGCCGTGAGCCAACGCGGCTGAGGCCAGAGCATATCCCATTCGCCCGGTGCTGGCATTCGACAGAAATCGGACATCGTCGATGTATTCGCGCGTCGGACCGGCCGTGATCAGAATCTTCATGGATGCCCCGCACTTCCCTTCGCTGCAGTACCACCCAGGATCCTCTCAATCGCCATGAGAATCTCCCCGGGCTCAGACATGCGACCAAATCCTGTTTGCCCACAACTCAGCCAGCCCATCTCCGGGCCAATCACCTGCAACCCATCAGCAGCGATCTGCGCAACATGCCTCTGCACCGCGGGCTTGGCCCACATGTCGCAATTCATCGCCGGTGCCACAAGGATCGGGCAGGTACAAACCAGCAGAGTGGTGCTGAGCAGGTCATCGGACAAACCAAGCGCCAGGCGTGCCAGAGTCCGCGCGGTCGCAGGGGCCACAATCGCCACCTCCGCTCGACGCGCTAATCCAATGTGCTCCCCCTGAAAATGCTCCCTGGCCTGAAACTGATCACTGTAAACCGGACGCCCCGTTAGTGCTTCAAACGTCGCAGCACCAATAAACTCCTTCGCCGATTCCGTCATGATCACCGTGACCCGGGCGCCACGCTGCACAAGCCGACTGCAAAGCTCCGCCGCCTTGTACGCGGCTATCCCACCAGCAACCCCCAACAAAACTTCCCGTTGCTGAAGTACGTCCACCATGGCACACAGCCTCCCACGCGCTCAAGACCTGCTGATCACATCCGCGTCACTGCGACGGATAAACGCGCTCCGGCAAATGATCGTCTCAAGTTGCCTCTCTGCAGCCAACTCATGCTCGCTAACCCACCACAAACGCCGGTTGCTTCGTCAGGCCTGCGGAAATAAAAACCCCTGCGCACCCTTTGGTGCCCAGGGGAGAATGTGTCCCGGTTTGGTCGCAACGGCACCGACAACACAGTTGCCAACACGTCGCCACCGCAAATCGCCGGAAGGATCACAGATCATCAATTCCCGGACCACCATCCTGGGCAAGGTATCTGTCCATCTTGTCGACCAATGAAGAGTCGTCGTCGACGGCCTTCACATTTCCCGATGTGTCGAGATAAATCTTGTCGTGCATGATCTCTGCCACGACAATTTCCATCAGGTTTTTCGTCTGCAGGTCCACAAGCGGCCGAGCCCCACGGTTCAGTGCCACCATGCGCTTCTGGATCAGGGACGACAGACGAAAACGGCCACCCACCTTCCGGACGATGTCATCTTCACGAAAATCATCAAGCATTTCGAGCCATCTCCTCCGCCTTCAGTATCGCACAGATCTCGCTGACCGCGGTTTCCAGCTGATCGTTCACAACCACATATTTATAACGGTCTGCCAACTGCAGCTCGGTCGCCGCTGTTGCCAGACGGCGCTGAATCACGTCTTCCGATTCCGTCCCCCGTGCCCTCAATCGTCGTTCAAACTCCTGAGGAGACGGTGTGCGGACGAAAATCGTAACAGCATCGGGATACTGCTGCACCACTTTCAGGGCTCCCTGAACGTCAATTTCCAGGAATGCCCATCCCGCCTGTTCCCAGGCACGATCCAACTCGGACCATAGCGTGCCATACAGAAACCCGGAGGCAAATACCTCCGCATGCTCTATGAATTTGTCCTCACTCAACCTCTGCCGAAACTCTTCCGGACTTAAAAACCAATAGTCATCACCATGAACCTCGCCCGGTCGCGGCGGACGCGTCGTCGCCGAAACAGACTTAATCAGCCTGACCGGTGCACATTCAATCAGCCGCCGTACCAGCGTCGTTTTTCCGCTGCCACTGGGCCCGGATAAAACCACGATACGATGGCCGCTTTTCTGATTCATAACCCCTGTTACCCGGCTCCAGGTTCGCCCGAAAACTCCGGCCTCAGACTCGCTCTTCACACTCGCTCCCGAAAAACATGAGTTCTCCGGGCTCTTTCCCTCTGTCTCAGCAGCACAAAACCACACGCCAACTTTACC
>JALQWE010000689.1 GCA_023258825.1 Planctomycetaceae bacterium
CGCCAAACGCGAACCCATCACATTCTGAAACAGTCTCAATCTCAGCATTTTTTTCGGGGAGGGCGAAGTTCCATCTGAGCCGCAGCATTTTTCGGGGAGGGCGACGTTCCACCTGAGCCGCAAATCAACTCACGAAAAACAAACCGACTCTGCCGATCAAATCGAATCTGCAGCACGGAACGGCTGTCAGGCACCCAATTTCCCGGCAGTCAAGTTTGCTTTTCGGCCAACGGACGCTAGACTTCCGCACCGAAGAGGGCGATTGGCTCAGTTGGTTAGAGCACTACCTTGACATGGTAGGGGTCACAGGTTCGAGTCCTGTATCGCCCAGTCTGGCAGGCCGCAAGCCTGCGAAAAACTCAGCAGACCCACGAAAAACACCGGTTTTTTCGTGGGTCTGTTTGTTTAGATGCGCCCCGGGTCCCTCGTTTCGTGCGCCTGCGGGTGGGATGGCGAAACGATGTTCAACCAGCAGATTGTCGCGTTTCGCTCCGCCGAAACGTGCGTCCAGCGTTCTCCCGCACACCGGCCTGCGAAGGGTGGCAGCACTCCGGAACATCCGTGTTTGTTGTCGTTCACCTCAAAGGTGTTCGTCTCGGTGGGCTCACGCCGCACCGCTCGCCTTCGGACAGACGCCTCGCTGCCATCACGCCAAAGGCGCCCCGGATCTCCCAGGCGAGCCTCGTTTCGACACCCCACGGTGCAGTAAACTCCACCGATGACTATTCCGGAATGGAAATCGGGTAGCCCAGACAGATCCGAAATCCATCCCGGGAATCTGAGTACGAATCGCTCATCAACCCAAGCCGCACAGCACAGCGGGCATTGCCGGGCACGTCGAAGTAGTTGCCACCACGACACACCGGTCGGCGATTGTCCTTCACCAGGTACGGTTCTTCATGACCACCCTTCGGATCAAAGTGATCCAGCACAACTTCCCAGACGCCACCGCACATGTCTGCCAACCCAAATCCATTCCGACCTCGAACACCGTAGTGATCCACCGGCGACACAAACGAATATCCATCGCTCCACGGGGCTTTCGCCAGTGGCCAGGTGCGAGTCCGTCCTGGAAGCAGATCGATGGCTGAGATATTCAGACGGCCTTCCCCATCTTCCAGCTCATTTCCCCACCAGAAGTAACCCCGCGGCTGACCACCACGGCAACCATACTCCCACTCAGCGTCCGTCGGCAATCGATATTCCAGATCCTGACCAAGACGTCCAGCAGCCCGCTCACGCTGTGTCAGCCACTGACAGAAGGCACGCCCATCATTCCAGCTGACACACACAACGGGAAAATCATCCTGCTGAGGAAATGCCCAGTTGGGGTCCTTCCAGCTTTTTCCGGGCATCGGTGACCACGGATGAACCACGCTGGTCGTCAGCTGATACCCAGTCCACGCCGGATCGAAACACTGCGTCTTTCCACCGGGCTTTTCAGCATCCGTGACATATCCGGTCTCTGACACAAACCGGCGAAACTGCCCGACACTGACTTCCGTGCGGCCCATCCACAGCCCCTGTTTGATCTGACACGGACGAGCATTTCCTTCATAGGTTTCTCGTTCTGTCCCCGGAGTGGCACCGCCTTCAATGCCCGTGGCCCACGCACGCTCTTCCGGCGTGCTTCCCATCAGGAATTCTCCGGGAGGCAGATAGATCACTTCCATCCGGACACCGTCACCCAGATCCAGCTCACGAACCGCCCCCTGAATCGGGGACTGTCCGTAACAGCGGCTGACGGCACACGACAGTACGGTCACCAGAACCAGGCCTGCCAGGCGGCGAACCCAACTGGCGACTGGCTGAACAAAAACGTAAGGCATGACATCCGTGAGTGACATTTTCTGCAGCAGTTTCGGCATCGTACTGGCATCCTGAAGAATCGTGAATCCGGACCATTGAGCCTTTGGAATGCTACTCTTCCCGGTCGCCCCTGTCACGGATCCCGCCCGATCGAAGTCCCACTCCCCTCCCGCTCCGCCACGCGCAGTTTCCCCCTTCGCCCCCGCGGGCAACGCTGTGCAGCATTTTTAAACCCTCGCATTCTGCACAATCTTCCTCAACCTCGCCAACTCGCTGGGCGTCAGCTCTCGAACCACTGGATCCCCCAACGGTTTCTTGTCTGGATTTTTAGGCCGGTACCGAGCTCGCTTATCGGTGTGATTCCTGTACTCCTGAACCAGCGCTTGCGCCAGATTTTGCAACAGGTTGTGTTTTTCGTCGCCGTAGTCGTGTGGGTGGTTCAGAGCCCAACGCAGCGCGTAGAACGTCTTTGCAAGGCTTCGCTTCCGCTGTTTTTCACTGGGTAGCGGCACCGTCTTTCGCTGCTCACCAAATGCCATCAGCGAAGCCAACGTCATGCTGAAGATTGACCATTCCAGTTCGACCAGCAAACGTGCGTTGTTTCGACATCGCATCGTATGC
>JALQWE010000690.1 GCA_023258825.1 Planctomycetaceae bacterium
AATGGCTTCCCAGTAACAACACCGGATTTCCGCACTCCACCTGCTCCCTTAAAGCCTCAAGTCCGGTCACATGCACCTGGGGCGCAGCGACGCCACTGGCAATCCGCTGACTCCGCGCCACCAGACATGGTTGCAGCAGACGATTCAAACAGCAGCGCTGCAGAATCCGATCGGCCAAAGTTCGATCCATTTCCTTTGTCGTCACCTGGATAGCCAACCACTGACGCGCCGCACCGATCACAGGAGCCGCACGGCCCGGAATCAACCATCGCACGTACCGACTGCTGATCATTCGAGCTGCCAGCCAGATCACGGGCCACGGCGCACCGACTGTCCATCGAAGAAACAGGTAGCGTCCCCGCGTCCGCAGTCCCAGCCATTCACTAACGGCCTTTGGATTCTCAGGCATTGATCACTTGTCCTCTGTTCTGGATTTCGTACTTCCCCGGCAAAAATGAGTCTGCTTCACCAGCCTGCACCTCCATCCAGACCACGGAAATAGCCCAGAATCCCATCGTGAGTCAACATGCAACCCCAGGATGTTTCTCTTTCTTTCGCTCACACAATCGACGCTTACCGACGACATCAGCCATGCCCAACGCTGCCGCATTCCTGGCGATGTCATCCAGACAAGGGCTTTGACATCGTTGCTTCCGCCAACTGTTGGCGTGCAGCGGCATGCCATGGACGAAGCAGATCGCCGGCGAATCTTCGTTCAGCATTGTCGCACGGCTGACACAGGATACACGTCCGGACTGCACGTCGCACTCAAATGTCTCGCTTTCGGTACACCCCTGATGCTGCACACGACCGAAAAAAATTCTGAAGTTCGGACATGTGGCTGACATTCCGACTGCGGGACCTCACCGTGCTCCTGCGGCATCGCTTCCGAAGCTCGCCTGATTCACTACGCATGGTACTCGCTCACGTTGGTTCCTTACTCCGCGGACAAACGATCTGCAGTCGCGTGGCAATCGCACGACACAGTTTGCGACGAAACCACACTGTTTTGCCGAACCGCCAGGCGGGCCTTTGTCGGTTGTCTACCCCTTCGGACCGGAGGCTTCAACTGCCAGCGTTCCCACCGGCCGAACGCCACGGCCTTTTCGAGCTCCGTCCCCCAGTTCGTCACGAGCGACTTCCGCCAATTCACGCAGTCGCTTCACAACGTCCGGGTGCTGGGCTGACACGTCATGCTGCTCCCCCGGATCCCGAGCCAGATCAAACAGGGCTTCTCCGATTTCCAGATTCTCATACGCAGCCGGCCGGCCATCGACGCCCCCGGGTTTACCGTTCAGTGTTCGGTACTTGTGCGGGAAATGCAGTTTCCAGGAACCGCTGCGGACCGCCTGCAGCTCCGCACCCCAGTAAAAATACAACGCATCATGAGGCGCAGCCCCTGGTGCGTCTTCCAGCATCAACGCGCGAATACTGCGGCCGTCAATGGGATGCGACGGCAACGTTCCGCCAATCAGTTCGGCAACCGTGGGCAACAGATCGATTGTCATACAGGGCTGCTGACACACACTGCCGGCTGGTATCACCGTCGGCCATTCCATCAAACAGGGCACACGGCATCCCCCGTCAAACATCGTGCCTTTGCCCTCCCTCAATGGACCTGCCGATCCCGCATGATTGCCATAACTGAGCCACGGACCGTTGTCTGAGGTAAAGATCAGGAGCGTGTTTTCTTCCAGCTTCAGTCGCCGAAGCGTCTGCCGAATCTGTCCCACGGACCAGTCGATTTCCATCATGACATCGGCAAACACCCCTTTGCCGCTGCGGCCTGCAAAGTCTTCACCGGCGAACAGCGGAACGTGAACCATTGTCTGCGGCAGATACAGAAAAAATGGACGCTCCCGATGACGCTCGATAAAAGACACTGCTTTTTCGGTGTAACGCCGCGTCAGCGTCTGCTGATCCTCCGCTGTCACCTCGTCATCAATCACAAGGTCGTTCTCTATCAGCGGCAATTGCGGCCAGTTCTTCAACCGTTCCTGCATGGGAAGATGCAGCACCTCAGGATGATACGGCCACATGTCGTTGCTGTAAGGCAAACCGAAATACTCATCAAAGCCCTGTTGCCGAGGCAGGAATGGAGCTTCATGACCCAGGTGCCACTTGCCGAAACAGGCGGTCGCATAACCTCGGTCCCGACACACTTCAGCAATCGTCCGCTCGTCTGGATTCAGGCCCGTCCGGGATTTTGGCCCCAGCGCACCCTGAATCCCGATCCGCACGTTGTAACATCCGGTCAACAAGCTGGCGCGCGACGCCGAACAAACAGCCTGCGACACATAAAAATCTGTAAATCGCCGCCCTTGCTGCGCCATGGCGTTCAGGTGCGGAGTCAGGCTGGCATCGCCACCGAACGGCCCCGGGTCCGCATAACCCAGATCGTCCATGAAGATCACCACGATATT
>JALQWE010000068.1 GCA_023258825.1 Planctomycetaceae bacterium
GCGTAAGCCGACACCACCCCCAGCCTTCTGTTGAACAGGACGCGCTCCGAGATGCTGCCGGCGGGCCAAGGTTTGCATCACGGTGAACGATCTGTCCGCGCGACAGCTGGTTGAATTGACGCGGCACGCAGCGCCACTACGGTTGCCCCGGTTTCTGATGTCTGTCCCGATTTCTCAGATCATGAAGTCTGTGGATCGCCCCAGAATGCGATCGATCAGGTCCTGCGGCAAGTCGACAGCTGGTGCTCGTTCCGGATCCATGTCTGTCGGATTGATGCCGCAGTACACGCTCCATGGGCCCAGATGTCGCCAGCGACCGGCGCGTTTCGGTTCCCCCGGCAGCACGGGCGTTGTGCATCGATTGCAGCCGATGGTGGAAAATCCCTGCTTATGCAGTGGGTTCAGAATGACCTGATTTTGAGCGATGTACTCATCCATCTGCTCATTGGAAAAGTTGGCCAGCACGTTGATCCGCAGGCAATTCAGGCGGGTGTCAACGGCCAGAATCGGGCACACGCCTCGCCGTCCACCATCCGCTCGACGCAGGCTGCCGATTAACGCGTCATACTTTCCTCGAACCGCATCCAGCGGCTCACTCTTTCGCATCTCACAGCACTGCTTCTGCCCTTCTGCGGACAGATAAAGGATCCCGTACTTCTCTGTCTGCTCCTCCATCGTCAGCGCTGGTTTATACGTGTGAATGGTCAGTCCGTACTCACGCATCAGGCGGTCGCGTGTGTCCAGCGTTTCCTGGAACAAGACGCCGGTGTCGACAAACACAACCGGCATATTCACAGGAATGTGACTCAGCATGTGGCAGATCACGTTGCCGGCTTCCTGCATTGAAGACATCGCAGCAACTCGATCCCCAAAGATCTCTTTTGCCCACTGCAGCAGTTCCTGGGGACTGCGGTCATCAAAGGTCCGGTTCAGAGTGGCCAGATCGGCCTGGCTAAGACGCGCCATCAATGGGTTCCGTTTCGTCCTCAGTTTTCAATCCGTTTCGCTGACCACAAGCTGGATTTTTGCAGGAACGGCGATGCGAAAGAATATCGTTTTTTTTGAACGTTGGAAGAAGGACCATTTCCGCGTGAACCCTCATCTGCAGGCGACAGATGCAGCGCCACCATCGGAGGGATAGTCAGAAAACGACGGAAAACACCGCGTTTTTGCAGGTTTTCTCTTTGAAAGACCGTCTGAAGAGAAATCTGAAAAAAAACGCCGGCGCCCGAAAAATAGGAAAAAGACGGCCCGCTTTATGTTGCCTGCATGGTCACTCCGTCGATACCATCAATAGCCTCAGACTGCGAATTCCCGCCCTTTTTCATCCCCAGGAAGCCCGCCATGCTGGATCTGATGTTTGGCAATACCGGTCGAAACTGCGAAGGAACTTCACGACGGAATTTTCTGCGCGTCGGCGGTCTGGGAATGGGTAGCCTGACTCTGGCGGGCCTGCTGCAGCAGAAAGCCCGCGCCGCCGAACAGGGCTTTCGCTCCAGCGACAAATCCGTGATCTGGCTGTGGCTTAGCGGTGGCCCCACCCATGTCGAAACCTTCGACCCCAAAATGACGGCACCCGCGGAGTACCGTAGTGTGACCGGTGAAGTCAAAACGACTCTTCCCGGAGTCACCCTCGGTGGTAACTTCGAACGCATGGCCCAACTCACCGACAAAATGGCCATCGTGCGTTCCTTCGCCCACACAAACAGCGGGCATTCCGGTGGGACCCATTATGTCATGACGGGATACGACAACCGTCTGGCTGACAACGGTGCCAATCCGGATCGGCCCTTCATCGGTTCAATTGTGTCCCGGTTGCGCGGGACCAATCATCCCACAACCGGGATTCCAACCTACGTGCGCCTTGGCGGCATCTACGCCGATGGCCCTGCTTTCCTGGGAACTGCCTACGGCCCATTCGATCCTGCCGGCGAAGCACGTCGCAACATGTCTCTCACCGTGGATCAGAACCGCCTGGCCAGTCGACGCGCCATCCTCGATGGGATCGATACAGTCAAACGCGATATCGATCGCCAGGGATTAATGGAGGGTCTGGATTCGTTTGAACAGCAGGCCTTCAATCTGATTCTCAGCCGATCGCAGCAGGCCTTCGATATGAAGTTCGAAGATCCTCGCGTGGTGGACCGCTACGGGAAAGGTCTCGGCGAACAACTGCTGCTCGCCAGACGTCTCTGCGAAAGTGGTTGCGGCTTCGTCACCGTCAACTTCGGTGGCTGGGATATGCACAGCAACATCAAGCAGGAAATGGATCGCCGCGGGCCGGAAGTCGATCGTGCTGTTTCCGCGTTGATTGAGGACCTTGATCAACGTGGTCAACTGGAGAACGTTTTGCTGGTGATCAGCGGCGAGTTCGGGCGTACCCCGAAAGTCAATGGTTCCGGCGGACGTGACCACTGGGCCCCACTCAGCACACTTGCGTTCGCTGGCGGCGGTCTGAAAATGGGCCAGGTAATTGGCGAATCCGCCGAGAAGGTGGATGTTCCACGCACGACCCCCATCACCCCACAGGACATGATGGCCACCATCTTCCACGTGCTCGATTTCGATCGTCGAGTCCAGTTCACAAATCAGTCCGGTCGTCCGACCTACATGATTGAAAACGGCCGCCCAATCGAAGAACTGGTCTAACCTGCTCGTCCTCGAATCGGCTTGTTCCTCTGTTTGCCACGCTGCCCCATCAGATCGCCGCCGATGGGTTAACTCTTTGTTGCGTCGCTGGCAAGCGTTGTTCGCACTTGTTGTTATACGGAACAAGCTCTCGTTACCGGCACGTGAGTTCAGTGACCAGCGGTCACAGTCAGCTGTGGCCGCGCGTTACCACAACGTGCGTTGCCGGACCGGCTCAGTTTGCAGCCCCCGCAGAATGCTGCCCGCGGCGGCTACGCCACTCAGAAACGCAGCCTCCACGCCACAACAGGCCGTGGGGTTGTCAAACAGCCCGTCGCCGCACAGCACCAACCCCTGACGCTCAAGGTCCAGCAATGATCGTCTCAGGTTTGCCCCCGCCGTGATGAGCTCTTCATTCGTCCCTGCCAGCGGCGCTGGTCTGGCATATCGCCAGCGATGTGCCTGGATGAGGATTGGTTCAGCAAGCCTCTGTCCGAGTCGCTCCGCCAACGCAGCCAGCAAGTGATTCTGGACCTCCGCCGCAGATGCATCGCAGTGGGCGTTTCCCCAGTCCGGTGTGGAGTGAATTACCAGCTGCTCACCCCGGAACGCCGCATTCCGTCCCGGCTTGGTCTGATTCCTCGCAATACGCCGAATCGGGCTTTCAAAAACCTCGGCCGCATTCCAGGGCACCGACAATCTTTCGGGCAAGACCACCAGCAGAGTCCACATCGTGTCGTACTTCAACGACTGCAGTGCTGCAGGCGCCATGCTGCCGGCCAGTGCTGCGGTCTGAGGAACAGGGAGGGCACAGATGACCTGATCGAAGACCCCCAGCGGTGCGCCTGCGAGGTCCAGCAGCGTGTACCCGTCCGCCCCGCGTTCTATGCGACTGACGTGGGTTTCAGTCCGCACGGACAGATCCTCTGCGAGACTTCGAACCAGGTCCTTCATTCCGGGGACGCCAACCAGACGGGCCTGCCGCGGTGCCGGGCTGCATTGGCCCTGTGGTCGAAGTTCTGCAAACTCGCCGCTCCATTCCGCCACCAGACCTTCGGCCTTCCACGACGCGACAGCGCGGCGAAAGCGTCGATCATGAACCTGGAACGACTGCACACCATGATCGAGGGACACATCATCGATTCGACGAGTCGCCATGCGACCGCCAAATCCGCGGCTCTTTTCAAAAACCGTGACGGGCAGACCGTGGTCGCGCAGTGTTCGAGCAGCGATCACGCCGGAAAGACCTGCACCGATCACCGCCACTTTCGGAATTGGCTGACAGCGCGGTGTATTCGTTTTTCGAGACCACGCGGCGACATCCAGTCGCTTCGAGTGCTCAGCCGTCGGACGTGGACGCACCGTCCCGAGAATCGGAAGTTCCGGGGCAAATGGGCGGTCAAACTGACCAAGACACCAGAGAATTCCGCCATAAGACGAAGGGTCTCGTCCATCCAGTGCGTAGCGGTGATTCAGATCAATCAGAGTCCGCAGGGCATCACGCGGTGAAGCCGTCCACTCCAGAAGGGCCTTGCCCCAGGTCATTCGCACGTTGTTGTGAAGTTCCCCGTGAATCCGCAGTGAATTCTGGGCCGCATTCCAGAGTGCGTCGTGAGTTGCACCGCGAGCCAGTTGTTCCGGCGAATACTGATACGGGCGTCGGTCCGCTGCGTGCTCCTGCAACGTTCGCTGTGCCCATCCTGGCAACGCAGTCCATTCCTCATGATCCGGCCTGTAAAAACAAAAGCACCACGCCAGTTCTCGCCAGATCATCAGTTCCTCAAGAAATTTTTCAGGCCCTTCCCCTGCGAGCTCAGAGGTTTCGCGAGCCACCTGCAGCGGAGACACCATTCCGTAGTGCAGATACGCCGAAAGGCGGCTGACGCCATTCAGCAGCGGGTTGTTCCGGCGCGCAGCGTAGTGCTTCAGGGCACCCTGCCGAAACGCCGCCCAGCGTTCCAGTCCGGCCGTTGTGCCTCCGGGAGTATCAACGACCGGGCCCACCGAATGATCAATTCGGCAGCCCGCGACAAGCTCTGCCAGCTGGGCCGTCTGCAGGTCCACCGGAGCAAACGGGAGGTGGTTGATTTCGCAGTAGCGGGGTAACTCGGATGTGACTGGCCATGCTGCGGACAGTCGTGATTTTCGCAAACGCTTTGTCGCGTCCCGGAACTGAAATGCACGCTCGTAGGAACGTCCGACAAGTTGCATCGGGACGACGCAGGATGTGTCGACAGCGACGACAGCACGCGCTGTCCGACTGAGCAGTCCTCGAAGAAACAGCGAGTGCGGGCCGGTCGGCATTTCCTCGGTCACAACGAGGCAGGATTGATCCGCCAGATCACGGAGCACATTCGGGCCCGATCCCTGCTGCTGCAGGTGAAAAACGTAGCGGACTCCCCAGTCCTGTAGTTGCCGCTGGACATCTCTTGCACCCTGCAGAATGAACGTGTGGTGTCGATCCGATGCCCATGGGTAGGACTCTGACAGCGCGTGATACACGAGGAGTGGAACATCCAGCTGACAAGCCAGCAGGACCGCCGTGTCAAGCGCTGGGTTCTCGTCGGCTCGTACGGCCGAACACATCCAGTACAGCACAAAGTCGTGACCTGCCGCTACCGGGGCCTCCTGAACCACGCGACAGCGTTCGGCCAGATGCAAGGGAAGATCGGAGTTCAGGCGAGCCTGCAGAGACATCCGTGGGGCTTTCAGCTGAGTGCCGGCCACCGTCGTCGATGATGGCCTGAGGGAATTCCAGTGGTGAGCGGTCCGTAACGAGAATTTGCTTCCAGACAATCCAGGGCAACTCGGGCGCGGGCTGAGGTTTACTTTCATCCAGAGCAACGCAGTCGAAGCAAACGATTGGCTGAATCAGGAACTGGCTGCCTGCAGAAAAACGGCGACCCATCCAGTGTTCAACCGGTGTCTGCTGGCTGAAACGCAATCGGTGCAACCCGAGGGAGCAGCCCTCGTTCAGAGATACCATTTGCGTTGCAGACACAACTCCGCCGTCGCAGTCGGATTTTAGCCGGACCGGGGGGACTGTCTGAGTCAAAATCGGGGGGTGTCGGCAATTTCAGGACTTCGATCGATCTGTCACCTTCCTGAAAGAGGATGGTGGTCCCCTCGCCAGCCGTTGGTCCGGACCGTGCCACGACCCATACAACGGGACCTTTGGATTTGAAAAAGCGAGCGAAGGGACCGGGATCGGGGCGAGACAAGCCTGGAAACTCACGTTATACTTACCAGCACGGGATCGTAGCTCAACGGTCAGAGCAGGGGACTTTAGTGATCAGGGCCTGGGTCGTCGTCGGTGATGCTGACGGCGGTATGGCATGATCAAATGGGTTGCCCTGGTTTTCAGGACTCTTCGGGGGCCTGCAGAACCTCGGTAGAATCTGTCAAATTCGGGGAACGCTGAACTTCTTGCGAAGTGTGCCAATCCCGAGCCAAGCTGCCAACAGGCAGAAGGTGTAGAGACCAGACGGCAGACACGTAAAGTGAAGGGATGGTCCAGCCCACAAACTCGAAAGAGGCGGCGAAAGCCGAAGTGGTACGCATAATCCCTTGGTTGCAGGTTCGAATCCTGCCGGTCCCAGTTTTCTTTTTTCCGACCTGCCAGTGCGGGTCATGTCAGTTCGACGATCGTGGACGTTGCCGGCAGGCGCCGCAGTTCCTGTGTGGTCAACTGCTGCCGATATTCGATGGCGAATGGGCAGGGCAAAACGGTTTCGCCCATAGGCAACTGTAAGTGTCCCCTGCGGAAGATGGGCATCAGACCGCACGGCGTATCGCGATGGGGCCCCTGTGGCTCATCGACTTCGTGAGGCATCCTGTACCGCCGCCTGTTTTGCTCACCAGGTTCTCGCATGACTCGCATTGCAACGCTGTCCGTGGCGAATTAACGAGCTGTCGGCAGTGGTCGATTGTTCTCGCCTTGAAGACGCTGTGTTACCTCGCGGGCAATACGGACACCTGCCGCTGGCAGTACCGATAAAGACTCCGATCGTCAGCAGTTCAGGCCCGAGGGGAACACTGCCACGTGTGAGTGAAATATTTGGGAATCCAGCACCACCGAAGCGGTCTAAAGCTGCGCCGCGACGATCGTTCGCAGGCGATAATAGGGGGCCGAGGACCAGACCCTTTTTTCGTTCGAAACGTCCTTGTCGGAAAACCCACCCGGAATTTTGCTGACCGTTCTGGTCAAGCAGGATCCAGCGAATCTCGCCGGTTCTCGAAAAATATCCGTCGCATTCCCATCTATTGGATTGACAATTTAGTACAGGCAGTGCATTCTGCGCAAGATCGACAACTTTCTTCGGTGGGCCGCTGCGGAATCTCTGTTTTGAGATCCACAGCATGGTTTTTTTCTTTCCATAAGCCGTTGGATTTTCGATAAGCCACGACAGGGGTTCACAGCGGCATCTACAGATGACTCTGTATTCATGGTTATGTGGGTTTGGGGTGGTTGGGTGTTTGGGGTGGTTTTGGTTTTTATGCCGTACCTCATGTGCGTTCGCACAGGTCTTTCTCCTTTCAAAAGCATTCGCTGATCCGGTCGTTGGTCTGCTTCCGGACGCGGGTTCCCGTCGTTCTGTTCTCTTTCTTAATCAGGAGTGAAGTTCATGAGCAAACCGAAGCCTGCTCAGCGTGGGTTTACGCTGATCGAGCTGCTGGTGGTGATTGCGATCATCGCCATTCTCGTGGCTCTTTTGCTGCCGGCCGTGCAGCAGGCCCGCGAAGCAGCCCGACGAACACAGTGCAAAAATAATCTCCACAACCTGGGGATTGCTTTGCACAACTACCACGACGTTCACGGCCAGTTTCCTCCGACCGTCTTCAATACCGACCCCGCTGGCGGTTTGACATGGGACGGGGCACCCAAGGGTAGTCACCTTGTCCGTCTGTTGCCGTTTGTAGAACAGGCAAACCTGTTCACCTCCCTGGACTTCAGCCTGCAGGCTGGTTGGGGAACCGGGGGAAGCCCACCGGCACGGTTCAACTTCGAGATGCAGCGCGTGTCTTACCCAAGTGGTAAGTACGTTAAGGACATCTCGATTCCGCTCTACCAGTGCCCGTCTGAGCCTAGCGCAAAGAATGGTGGCTGGAGTGCCAAGTCGAACTATGCGATGAGCATGGGCAATCAGCAGATGGATACTTCTTCCTGGACAGGATGTACTCCCTACCAGGCGCACATCATGAACACCAACTCCTACTGGGGCCATGGTAACACGGAAAATCCAAGCTGGGTGTCTGGGATCATCAGTCGCTTCAACTGGGCTGCCACAATTGCTCAGATCACCGACGGCACGTCAAACGTGATTGCCATGGGTGAACTGCGACCGAACTGCGGTGACCACAGCAACAACGGCTGGTTCCACTTCAACTCGATGTGGATTGCCACCACCGCTCCGATCAACTTCCCGATCAACTGCTACAACGAAGCCACTGTGAAGACACCAGCAAATCCGCCAGGCTGCAACGCCCCGGACAACTGGAGCACCAGCCAGGGCTTCAAGTCGATGCATACGGGTGGAGCACAGTTTGTAATGTGCGACGGTGCCGTGAAGTTCATCTCGGAGAACATCGACTACCGCACCTATCAGCGGTTGGGCGATCGTCGCGACGGCAACACGGTTGGTGAGTTCTGAAATCACCGTGTAGGTTCTCGTGGTTCAATGGAGAATGCCGTTCCCGGTTGCGGGGCGGCATTTTCCTTTTCACGAGGCTGCGATCGGCGAATTGGTGACGTGATCTGGAATGCTGTGGCCAGCGAATCCCTGCACTATGGCGGGGAAACAACTTAAGGGGAGAGATTTACGATGATGCGATTGCTGCGAAGTGTATCTGCGTTGGTGTTGCTGCCTGTTCTTGGATGCGGCGGCAGTGAAGGACTGGCTCCACCGGAGCGAATTCCTGTCACTGGTACAGTCATGTACAAGGGAGCTGCCGTGGAAGGAGCGACAGTTACGTTTCATCACGAAAAGGCTCCGCGCGGAGCCTCTGGTATAACGGACAAGGATGGCAAGTACAGCCTGACCATGTTCGAGCCGAATGACGGTGCGGTGGCAGGAGAGAACATCATCACGGTGGTCAAGGGAAGCGCACCTGCAGCCGCTCCCACGACAAGCGGTGGACCGCCGTCGCCCGAAGATCTCGCCAAAAAGATGGCTGAAATGAAAAGCGGCGACTCTCGAAAAAAGAAGGATGGTGGCGAATTGCCAGCAAAGTATGCGTCGCAGGGCACCACTCCGCTGAAAGAAAACGTGTCAGCTCAGAACAATACAATTCCACTGCAACTGGCCGATTGATGGCTGTTCAGGGCAATTGAGATGGTGTTCGGAGATGGGGGCATCCCCGTCTCCGGGCGCCAGTGTCTGCACAAAATGCGGAGCAATCTCTGCGTGGTCGTGCCGACCTGAACTGGGTGGCGAAGGTAGAATCCATAACCTTCCTCGTCGATGTTGAAGCTGAATGCAGGGCCATTGACTTTGGCCGTTGTACACCGCCGACGGCGGCACGACGGTGAAATGGCAAATGGCCGCTACGCGTGGGTGTTCTGATATAACGTGCGATGACCGCGGACGCGGGAGGGGGCATGTCGATTCGTAACGGTGTCCTGATCGGGGTCGTCTTGACTTTCGGACTCGTCTGGTTGGGGTGGGGGTTTGCCGTTCCTGCCGAGCGCGGCGCTGACAGGATTTATGAGGACGGCCTTGCATCACTGAAGGAACGAGACTTTTCCGGGGTGCGAGAACGAATCCGTGAGCTTGATGCTGCTGGTGACAACCGAGGCTACGGTAGCCTGTTGCAGGCTGCGTTTTTTCTGCGTACCGGGGATCCGGCAGCGGCACTTCGAACCTTGAACGCTCTGGATGCGAAGGGGCCTCTGCGTTCCTCGGTTCTCGAGTTTACCGGGGAGGCCCTCTATCAGGCTGGGCAGCTTTGGATGGCCCGAGACGTTCTGACCACGCTGGTCACTGAGCAACCCGACCATGTCGATGGGCATCGCTGGCTGGGAAGTGCCTACTATGACCTCGGAGCACAGTACGAAGCGGTATTTCACCTCGAACAGGTAGCCCGACTGGCTCCGGATGATTATCGACCACATTGGCTGATGGGTGTCATCTACCGGGACCTTGAAAGTTACAACGATTCGGTGATGCATTTGCAGCAGGCCTGGGACCTGAAGCCGCCAGATGGCGTCAGGGATACGGTCGCACTATTCCTGTCGCGTAGCCTTCGCGCTGAGCATAAATATGACGAGGCGCTGACATATCTCAGGCAGTGCCGGGAAACGCCTGAGGTTCTGGTTGAGCGGGCAAGTTGCGAATTCAGTCTTGGACAGTCTGCAGAGGCTTTCGAGACGCTGCAGCGGTGTCCTGTTCCGGAAGATGATGAGTCGGGGACAGCCTGGTATCTGCTGATCGGTGAGATTCTGGAGGGGCAGAGCAAACCTCAGGAGGCGTTGGCAAAGTATGAGGAAGGTGTTCGCCGATTCCCCTTTGAAGAAGACTTGCAGTATCGGATTGCCATTGTTCTGCAGAATCTTGGACAGGCTGAGCGAGCGAAGGAGGAGATGCGCCTTTGGGAGCAACGCAATGCCCTGAAAAATCGCCTGATCGAACTGAACAAGCAGGCGGCTAAAGAACTTGACAACGCCGCCGTTCGAAGGGATCTGGCTGAAGTTTGCCGGCAGATGCAGCGACCGAAGCATGCAGAAATGTGGGAGGCTGCGGCGCTGGCCTGCGAACAACGCCGTCGCCCGTCGGCTGAAGGGACTTCCGGGAACGAGACGCCTCCGTGACCAGCTGGAAAAACTCCGCAGGGCAGTCCAGTTGTTCATGTGTGCCCGGGTTGTAATGCGTGGTGTCATTTCCGGGATGGTCGAGGCTCTCGTCCGAGGATCAGTGCCTTGGCTACTCGATGGAAGAGCAGTACCTTCGAAGAATGGTGAATCGCTGCAGCTGCTGGAATTCTTCCGACCAGTTGGAATAGGAAATCTGGCGAAGGCTTGCCCGGCATTCTCGGGCGTCGTAAAATTTTCAAGCGGTGGAGCTAATCCTCCGCTTCCGGTTGTGTTGACACTGCGGAATCCGAAATATTGTGAGTTGCTGGGCGTTTTTTTGAGGATATTTCGAGTAAACTCCGTGTTTTCGCCGTTCGGTGAAGCGTCAATGTTCGACACACTTCAAATCAGGATGCACAAAGCGCAGACAGTCTTCGTGTCGTTTGAGTCACGAGGTCCCGGAAGTGTTCCACGTCGTGGTCTCAATGCCACACGGTGCGTATTGTGACTCGGAAGTCTGTGGGCGGATGTGACGGCTGCGAGAGTTCAGACCAGAAACCAGGACTAATCCCTTGAGAGCGTTGATCAGCGACATTCACGGTAATCTCGAGGCATTGCAGGCCGTTCTGGCAGACATTCGCAGCAAAGGGATCACCGAAATCTACTGCCTTGGCGACGTGGTCGGATACGGCCCCAATCCCGCTGAGTGCATTGACCTCGTGATGGATCTGCAACTGTGCTTGCTGGGAAATCATGATCAGGCCGCTCTGTTTGATCCGGAGGGGTTCAATGCTGCGGCTGAGCGTTCCATTTTCTGGACACGGTCAGTTCTGGAGAAAGGTGTTGGACCGAAAGCAGAGAAGCGCTGGGACTTTCTCGGTGAACTGTCCCGGCGTCATCGCGACGAAGCCTCGAAGATGATGTTCGTTCATGGGTCAGCCCGCAACCCTCTGAATGAATACGTATTTCCGGACGACATCTACAATCAGGTAAAGATGGAAAAAATCTTTGCGTTGATTGAGAAGACGTGCTTCCAGGGGCATACCCACATTCCGGGTGTCTTTACGGACTCCCTCGAATTCCTTGCTCCTGAAGAAATCGGCTTCCGGTACAAACTCGGTCCCGGAAAAGCCATGATCAACGTCGGTTCCGTTGGTCAGCCGCGGAACAACGACCCCCGTTCCTCCTACGTCACCGTCAACGGCGACGTGATCGAATTCCATCGCGTTCCCTACGACTTCGAAAAGACCGTAGCCAAAATCTACGCCATCCCCGAACTCGACAACTTCCTCGCCGATCGCCTGCGCGAAGGCCGCTGAAACCCCCAGCCCACCACACCGGACCCTCTACTGGTTTGCCTTTTTCAGGTGCTGCCTTTTTCAGGTGCCATGCACCTTGACACGTGGATTTCCCAGCATTACCATCGTCACCTCAACCACTGGAGACCCCGACGATGCCACGTGTT
>JALQWE010000691.1 GCA_023258825.1 Planctomycetaceae bacterium
AGCTCCGATTGACTGGTATTAGCCGCGAAAATAATCGGGCTGGTGGCCACAAGCCATGTGGTGCCCGGGTTTGTTGATGTGGTAATTCCGTCCACAGCAGCGATGGTGAGGCTTCCCACGTTGGAAACGCGGACATCGCCAGCTGCGTTCTGGAAAGCCAGCGTGGACACTGAGGACTTCAGTGGATCTGATGCGGTACCGATTCCTGCTGCCGCACGAAGTGCAAAACTTCCTCCAGTTGCGCCCACGAGATTCGAGATGTCACCCCCGGCATTGAGAATCGCACCGGACGTGCTGGTCACTGCGACGGTTCCCGTGGTTGTCCGAATGCTGGCAAGCGTAATGTCGCCGGGCGCCGAAATGGTCACATTTCCGGCACCTGCATCAATGACGACAGTGCTGGCCATGGTGATTGAGCCGCCCCCGGAGGAGTTGGCAACAATGGAGATATTACCTCCGTTGGATTCAAGTCCATTGCCGGTGATCTGCAGATCGTCGGATTCAGCCACCACAATGTCAGCAGTCGCTCCGATCGCATTGTTCTGTACCGTCAGATTTCCTACCGACGTGCGAAGGGAACCAGACAATCCGGAAGCTGTGATCGAAAGTGTTCCATTCGGAATATTGAAGACGGCATTATTGATGTCCAGCAATCCTGCAGCCTGCACTGTGAGGCCGACGGAGTCATACTGCATGGATGTCGCAGATGCTGTTGCAATTCTGGTCGTGGCAGCCGTATCGACAACCTTGAGACTTTCAAGGCTGGTGTCGAATGACAGGACCAGCTGCCCCAGTGCAAGCGACTGGGCTCCCGGCGTCAACGTTTTGCCGCTGTAGTTGCCCTCCAGCTTCAGTTCGTCAGTTCCTGAGTCTCCTTTTACGAAGATGGATCCTGAATCCGCATTTCCGGTGTAGCTGACGACGTCATCTCCTGACCCCGAATAGACCACGGAATCAGATTCTGTGGTGAACACTTGCAGAGTCGTCGTCACTGCCTGCGGAGAGCTGAGTGACAGGCTGAGGATCTGCGCATTACTCTCGCTCTGGGTCAGTTGGTATTTCCACGTTCCATTCTCGAAGGTCGGTGTTCCGGAAGAAGGGACGCCATTAACAGACAACTTGCCATCTTTGTCCACCGGAGCACCAGTACTGTCTGTCAGCCTTGGCAGCCACACTGTCTGACCGCCGACATTTCGACGAACGACGGGCGTTTCCCGGGAGGTATTCCACGCGGAAGTTGAAGACGCGAGGGAAATCACATCGTTTCCGCCCCCGCCGAAAATGATGTTCTGCCCAACTCCGACAGTGATCGTATCAGCGCCGTCACTGGCTGATTCGATGACGCTGAACAGTTCATTGGAGGTACCGTCAGTACTGACTTGATCGTCAAGGTCGTCGTCCCCGTAGATGATGTTGTTACCATCGCCGGCCCGGATGATGTCTGCACCGCCGCCGCCTGCAAGATCATTATCGCCATCGCCGCCGTCCAGCAGATCTGCAGCGTCTCCTCCACGCAGAACATCATCACCCGCTTCTCCCCACAGGCTGTTTCCAGTCCCACTAGCGCCCTGACTGTAGGCATACACCAGATCGTTCCCGGCTCCAGCGTGGACACTGACGTCCGCATTGATTCCCACGTCGATAAACACATAGTCTTCGCCGGAACCAGCGTCCTCGACCACAATATGCTTGACGAGTGCTTTTTGGACTGTGGAGGTATAGCCCATCGCGGTGATGTACAGCAACGTATCGTCATGAGCTCCATTGTCGACAGGATTCCACGTCAAAACGCTGAAGGACTCGTTCACTTCTGCCCTATACGCGTCACCACGATTGGAAGCCCGGCTACCCATATTCAGATATAACGTGTCGTCGCTCAGTTGGTAGAGTAGCGGATCGGCAACGGGGGTCGCTGTGGAGACGCTCATCCCCCAACTCTTACTTCCCTTGACCACAACGCCGAGGATTTTCACACGGATTGACGCTGAGGCTTTCACTTCAGAGGAGCTCAGCGTGAAGCTGAGATTCGCAGTAATGCCCGCAAGTGTTCTGGTGTATCTCGTTCCCGCGATCTTCACCGAGGCTTTGACTTTACCCTCCAGCCTCGCTTCGGCTGAAACCTCGTTTTTGTCACCCCGGATGCGAATTGTGAGCTCAGCGTCCATTTCCAGAGGGCCGAAATCCACATCGATCCTCACGGTTCCGGTGACTGAATAGCTTTGTTCTGAAATGTATCCTGAAACATAGACGTTAACGACGTTGAAAAAGTCCAGCTTGACCTCATTGATTACGATCTCAAAGTGACCATTGTTGACTCCCAGTCGGATGTCTCCGGTCAGATTGAATCCATACATCTTCATTTCGGCATCGATGAGTACCTGATATGTGTTGGCTGAAACCGAAATGGTCTTCGTGCCTGCG
>JALQWE010000692.1 GCA_023258825.1 Planctomycetaceae bacterium
AAAACGAACCCTGTCCGACACCGCTGTACTGGCGTCCATCAGCCACGGTGCAAAATCCACAAGGTCTTCTCCAGACGCCCCAAAACCGTGATTCAGAACGACCAGCAAACTCTGCGTTGTGTCGAGGTTCGCGGATTGCACTACACGGCAGGTCAGAGAACCAAATCGTCGTACTCTCAGTTCAGCGGACATCGGGAGTTTCTACTTTGTCGAACAGGTGAAACCATACACAACAGAGGGAAACCGGAGGATTCACGTCGAGGCTGACTTCAACGATCGATCCTTCGGAGACAACAGAAGCAGCCACGCCGATCACAGGAATTGAGCAGTTGCCACCGAGCCTTCGCATCAACAGCAGCTGAACCTGTCAGTCCCCGAATCGGGTTTTTCGCGAGATCAAATCGTCGAATTCCAGCCCCCGGGCTGCGAAAGCGGACGCTTAATACGATAGCCGCGATTGCGTATCCGTCCCCCATCGCTCCGCGACACGAATACCTCAGCCCGAAGGATCGCCGGGCTTCCCTGGAAATCAAAAAACGTCACGCCATCGAGGTCTGATCCCCGAAAGCGTGACGGCTGAGGTTCAATTTCCCGTGAATCCAACGCGTTATTTTACGGCAGCAAGCACGGCGTCGTAATTCGGATGTTCTGCGATTTCGGAGCAGTATTCGGCATGCACAACGGTTCCGCTGGCATCGACGACAAACACGGCGCGGCACAGACAGCGGTCCAGCGGTCCACCCTTGATCAGCACTCCGTAGTCTTCACCGAACTTTGAACAACGATGAGCACTCAGGGTCTTGACCTTGTCGACGCCTTCCGCACCACACCAGCGCTTCTGACCAAACGGCAGGTCCATGCTGACAACAAGAATTTCCACGTTGGGCAGCGCTGCGGCCTGCTCGTTGAACTTCTTCGTCTCTACATGGCAGACCGAAGTGTCCAGAGACGGAATCGTAGCGATAATCCGTGTCTTTCCTGCGCTGGAGCCCAGTGTGACTTCTTCCAGTCCCGTTCCCTGCAGTGAGAACTCGGGGGCTTTTGCACCGACCGCCAGGGCCTTGCCGGCGAGGTCTACGGGATTTCCTTTGAGGGAGACGGCACCCTTACGAATTTCAGCCATGGTTTCCTCTGTTTCGATTGTCTGGTTCGGTTGTTCCCGGACCTGACGGAGATGTTCGTCAGTTTCCGAGAGATTGTTGCGAAGTTGCCGAGAACCGTTCTGCCCAGCGATCGTGCGGACAAGGTCCGCACAAACGCATCACAGCCCGGCCCACTGTTTTATCAGGCAACAGGCCCTGAAGGAGACGGCCAACGACATTTCCGGCCCCAAGTATAACTACTCAATCAACAATCGAACAGGAACGCCGGCGAGGATCGTGTCGCCCGATGGAGAAAGCACTCGCAGGCTGACGTTGGGAACTTCTCCAGCGGCCGCCGCTTCGGGAATGGTCACACTGATCGTACCCGTATGCTGGTCTGCAGCCACAGCCAAAGGAGCTGCGGCGAAACCCGCAGGCAGGCCATCCACGACGATATTGACCGCATCCTTAAACAACGGGTGCCGTTTGGCCGTCACAACCACTGCCGCAGTCGACGCCTTCACCGACTTGACCGGGTCCGCCGGTGTTTGCAGTGTGACGGCATTTTCGATGGCAAATCGCAGTGGCGCACTGAAAATGTCCGGCCCACCAGAACTGGCCAGAGGCTGATCGACTAATTCCGCCGCCAAGACCGCTTCCACGAAACTGGACGGTGTGTCGAGTGGCACGGTCAACTGCAGAGGGACCGTCTTCTGCGACACGGAACCAAACTGAAAGTCGGGCAAACGGACCACCGGCTTTTCCGGGGAATCCGGACGATTGGGATCTTCGCGACGTCGTGGCTCCGTCGTCAGCATCTCAAACCGGATCATCGCCGGAATAGATTCAACCAGAGGCAGGACACGCACTGGCAGCGTCGTGCTGAGCCCACGGAACAGAATCGGTGGTACAGCATCAGGAACGATTGCCGCTCGCACTGCCGCTGCAGGGCCGGTGATCAGAGATTCCCCGGGAAGCGTCACTGAGTTCGCTGGAATGCCGTCAGAAACTACCTGCAACGTGGTGGAGTATGCCGGTTCAGCGCCCTCCGTGCGTCCTTCGATGCGAAGAGCCTGTCCGGGATTCTGTCCACCATCAGCAACGTTGACTCGTGTCACCATCAGCAGGACTTCCTGATCCTGATCCGCAGCCGGGATCACTTCAGGAACCAGTGTCAGACCACGGTCACCCACGGCAGACAGCCGGATGGGCCCCGTGTAACGGAAGGACGGCGATTGACGCGTCACGGACACTCGCAGGGGAACAGAACCGTTGGTCGGCAATCGCAAAGCACCGTCCCGTGTCGTCAGCAGAAACGCCTGACGATCCGAGCGGCT
>JALQWE010000693.1 GCA_023258825.1 Planctomycetaceae bacterium
GGTTGGCCATTTCGTTGACGAAGCGGGACAGGGTGCTGAGTTGCCTGAGCTGTTTCTCGTCAACGCCACAGTCGATACCCATCTTCAGTTGAAGAATCGGAATGATGGAAACGAGATTGGCATTTCCGCAACGCTCACCGATGCCGTTGATGGTTCCCTGAACCATGTTTGCCCCGACCCGTGCGGCGGCGACTGAATTGGCGACCGCCAGTTCGCAGTCGTTGTGGGCGTGGATGCCGATCAGGGTATCCGGAAAGTGCCGGACGACTTCGGTGACGGCCTGGGCAACGTAGAACGGAATACTGCCGCCATTGGTGTCGCAAAGCACAAGGCCGTCAACGCCTCCGGCACGGGCAGCTTTCAGTACTTCGATGGCGTATTCCGGATTCTCGCGGTAGCCGTCAAAAAAATGTTCGGCATCGAAGAAAACCGTCGGCAGCTGTTCCTTCAGCCAGCTCACGGAATCGTTGATCAGGTCCAGGTTTTCGGGGAGGCCGATTCCCAATGCCTTGGTGACGTGAAGATCCCAGCTTTTGCCGAATACGCAGGCGCCATCCGCCCCGCTTTCTGCCAGATGTCTGAGCCCCGCATCTTCGCTGGCCGGGTGGCCGGGTCTGGCCATGCTGCCAAAGGCAATCAGGCGGGTGCGGGACCACTGGCGATTGCGCATCAGTTCGAAAAACTGGCTGTCCTTTGGGCTGGCCCCAGGCCATCCCCCTTCGATCCAGTCGATGGGAAATTCCGCCAGCTTCTCGGCTATCCGAAGCTTGTCCTCGATCGAGAAATTGATGCCCGCCGTCTGGCTGCCATCGCGCAGGGTGGTGTCGAACAGTTCGACCCGTCGGGTGGGGCCGGACGGCGTTTCGGGATGTGTGGTCATGGGGCGTCGGGGTGACGAAATTGCAGAGGCCAGTCACGGTAGTTGAATACCTGACCCGTTCGTCGAATGTGCTCTATGGCGGCGAGGTCTATATCTGCATAGACCCATTGGGTGGCGTTCAGATCGCCGATTGCCAGTACGCCATTATCGGGGAACCCATAGTCGACAGGGGTGTAGACAGCGGCGGCGCCGATGTTCACGTCCACGGCCTCGGACCAGGGTGCGAGCCCGACCGTGGGCGACTGGACGACGTAGCACTGATTTTCCAGCGCCCGTGCCTGGCAGCCAATGCGCACGCGCCAGTAACCCGCAGTCGTATCGGTGCAGCTGGGGACGATGATCAGGTTGGCCCCGGCCTCTACCTGTCGTCGGGCAATGATCGGGAATTCGCTGTCATAGCAGATGTTGATGCCGATGCGGCCCAGGTCGGTGTCGAAGGTCTTGATGACATCGCCGCTGGCAATGAACCATTGTTCATTCTCGAACCGGGTCATCTGCAATTTGTCCTGAAACCCGATCAAACCGTCTGGCCCCATCAAATAGGCGCGGTTGCGGAAGCTGCCATCGGGCTGCCGGATGGGGTAGGACCCCGCGACGATATAGACCTTATGCGTTCTGGCCAGATCTGAAAACAGCTGCTGAAATCCGGGTGCAAGGCTCTGGAGGGCTTCGAGTTGGCCGGAAAGCGATTTCCGCACATCGTCGCCGAACAGCGACACCAGTTCCATGCTGAAATATTCCGGGAATACCAGCAGAGCGGCCCCTCCCGCTACGGCGTCTTCAACCCAGTGGCGGATCTTGGCTTCGTATGTCGCCCAGTCCGGCAGGGTGCCGATATCGTATTGTGCAGTGGCCAGCCGGAACGCGGTGGACATCAGTCTGTCTCCTTGAGCGATTTCAGCCAGAACACCATGGGCTTGGGGGACTCTTCCTGTTCGTCCACGTCCTTCCAGTCGTAGGTCGTGGTCAGTTCCGGGTGCTTGACGTAGCCGAACTTGCTCCAGATGCGATCCAGTGGCTGGTAATCAGAGGGCCGCAGCGGGTGGTTGTCAGGTCTCTGAACGCAACAGAAGCTCACCAGATCGAACCTCCCCAGCGCCTTTGCGTGGCCTTCGCGTTCGGCAAAGAATCCAGGGTAAATTCCCCGGCCCCGATATTCCGGCAGCAGCACGGATTCCGCGCAGTAGAAAACTCGCGCCGGATCAATGCCCTGTTCACGGAAGGGCGCCTGAAATTCGGTCGTTTCGGCATCCAGGGGCAGTCCGGTTGTCGCGCCGACGACAGTGTCGCCGTCCCGCACCAGTACGACCAGACTTTCGGGACAGCCCGTGTAGGTTTCGAGGTACTTCTCCTCGTATTCGACCGTGCCATCGTACAGATAAGGGAAATCCCGGAATACCCGGATGCGCAGCCGCGCCAGGTGCGGCAGGTAATCCTTCAGTACCGGGTTGTCACCCGTCAGGCGCAGGATTTCTAGCGGTTTGCTCATGATCAGTGCCGGGATGGTGGGATTCAGGCGCTGACTTGCGCAATCC
>JALQWE010000694.1 GCA_023258825.1 Planctomycetaceae bacterium
CGCAGAATCAGCACTAGGGAAACTACTCCATCCGCTCCGTCACCGTCGCGGCTCGTGACTTCGTTTCACCACACCAATCACTCGATGGATGCCCCCAATCATGAGTGACAACGTGTCCAGCACCGGGGATGAGCCCATCGAGCAGCGCGTCGGTATCGGCGATCTACGCGTCATTCGTGGCACAGGGAGACTCAGAACACTACTCGGCTCCTGCATCGGACTTGTTCTGCATGACCCGAAAAAATCGGTCGGAGGACTTGCTCACATTGTTCTGCCCGCCTCCCACGGAGATTGTAGTCAGCCCGGAAAATATGCAGACACTGCCATTCCTGAACTGCTCCGCAGTATCGAACGAGCCGGGGGACAAACAAGACAACTTGTCGCCAAACTGGCTGGTGGTGCAGACATGTTCAATTCCGGACGAGTTAACGGAATCGGTGCCCTGAATCTGGCAATGACCGAACGATTGTTGCAGGAGGCAGGAATTCCTGTCCTCGGCCAGCATTGCGGAGGACTTCAGGGGCGACGCATGGTGTATAATGTCCAGACAGGCAGCGTCGTGGTGGAAATCGTTGGTAGCCAGCCAGTTGAAATCTGAGGCACGCAATCACCCCTAAAAAACTGTTCGAGTACACTCCATGAACCGCCTGATGATTGTTGATGACGCTCTGATCATGAGAATGCGTATTCGCGAAGTCGCCACCCTTGCGGGCTGGACCGTCGTGGCAGAAGCTGCCAACGGAAACGAGGCGGTACGATTATTCAACGAACTCCAGCCGGACCTCGTCACCCTCGACATGGTGATGCCCGAAATGGACGGCCTGCAGGCCCTCCGTGCGATCCGCGCTGCCAAACCGGATGCCAGTGTCGTCATGGTCAGCGCCGTGAATCAGAAGGAAAAACTTCGCGAATGCATCGTCGAAGGGGCCCTCGATTTCATCGTGAAACCCTTTGATCCCGAACAACTTCGGGCATTCTTCGAACGCACTCGCAAGGACGGTCGTGAATGAACCCACTCCGTGTGATGGTCGTCGATGATTCCGCTCTCTTCCGAGCCATGCTCCGCAATCTCTTTGCAGAAATTCCCAACTGCGAAGTGGTGGCCAGTATCGCCGACGGTCGCACGGCCATCGAAAAAATCGCCGAATCACTCCCGGACCTGGTCACACTCGATGTAGAAATGCCGGACATCAACGGCATCGATGTCCTCAGAGAACTCAAACGGCGCCGCATTCAGACCAACGTCGTGATGATCAGCCGACTCACCGCGGCAGGTGCCCAGGTAACTACTGACGCGCTCATTGAAGGTGCCTTCGATTTCATCCTGAAACCCAGCGGATCCAGCCCTTCAGAAAACAAAAATACCCTCCGCACCGCCCTTTTGGACAAAATCGCCGCCCTCGCCGATGCCCGCTCCGGACTGACCAGCGACGTTATCGACACGCCCCCTCTGAACGGGCAATCTCCCCTCGTCAGAAAACCAGAAGCCATCGTCATCGCGTGCTCCACAGGAGGCCCCGATGCCCTTTCCCACGTGATTCCCGACCTTTCTTCAACCCTGCCTGTGCCCGTTTTCATCATTCAGCACATGCCGCCACGCTTCACCGCCTCGCTCGCCTCGCGACTCAACGATGCCAGCGAACTCCACGTCCTCGAAGCGGAAGACGGCCTTGTCGCAAAACCCGGCCAGGTCTTCGTCGCCCGCGGAGGCCAGCATCTGCTGCTGGAACGACGCCACTCCGACAGAGTCCGACTGACACTGACCGACGCCCCACCGGAACACAACTGCCGCCCAGCCGCCGATTACACGCTCAGGTCGGCTGTGGAGCTCTATCGCGGTCACCTGCTTGCCGTCATACTCACCGGCATGGGACGCGATGGCACCGCCGGTTGCCAACTCGTCCAGGCCCGCGGCGGACACGTTCTTGCGCAACATGCTGACGGCTGCACCGTCTACGGCATGCCACGCTCCGTCATCAATGCCGGACTCGCCAACGAGATCGTCAAACTCCCTCGCATCGCCCACACCATCAATCGACTTGTTCAGGGCGCGGACAATCGCCAGGATCCGTCCTGATAGCGGAACTGTTGAACCCTGTTTTGTTCGTTTCGCACCGGTCCCCTGAAAATCCAGTCCTGCAACGTGACAGAGAACCCAAGCCATGCCGATGACGGCCGAAGAATTTGAACTGCAGCGATTTGATCTCCCGGAAGCCGGACGCTGGCATGAACTGCACGAAGGACACCCCGTCCTCCTGTCCGCCCCGGAATCCATTCACGGAACCATCGTCCTCAACCTGTCCCGTCTGCTGGCCAAATGGCTCGCGACCCAACCCCCGCAGCAACGCGGATACGCCTGCTTCGGCCTGGGACTGCCGGTCGAACGAAATCCGGACACCGTCTACATGCC
>JALQWE010000695.1 GCA_023258825.1 Planctomycetaceae bacterium
ACCATCCCAGCCGCGAGATTGGCCTCCCCGGCGGCCCACGCTCACCCCCTCGGCCCACCCGAGCGAGTATTTTCCGTCGCGGAAATCCGTCGCCGAGGCATGGCATCGGTTGCGAGAAAATCCGTCAACCGCGATAGTTCCAGGGTTCCGCTGCGGTCTTCGGTGAACTGTTTTCCGACGGCCTTCGGGTTCGCGGCCCCATCACGCACATTCTGGCAGCCCAGGATTCTTACCATGCAAGTCGCTGTGACCGATTATTCATTCCCCGATCTCTCCGTAGAAACTGCCATCATTCAGCAGGCCGGGTTCTCACTGCAGGCATGGAAAGAGAAGAAGACCGCCGCTGAGCTCCCACCACTGGTCGCTTCAGCGGATGCCGTGATTACCCAATTCGCCCCAATCACTGCTGACGTCATCGCCTCCATGCAGCAGGCTCGCGTTATCGTCCGCTACGGCATCGGTGTCGATAATGTGGACCTTGCCGCTGCCGCCGCTCGCCGGATCCCCGTCTGCAACGTTCCCGATTACTGCATCGACGAAGTGGCGGATCACACCCTCGCCTTTATCCTCGCAACAACACGCCAGGTGGTTCCTAATACCCTGCACGTACGCAACGGACTCTGGGGGCTCGCCACACCACTCGAATCCCTGAAGACACTCAAGCACCTGACCGTGGGACTTATCGGATTTGGTCGCATCGGACAGGAAGTTGCTTCGCGGCTGAAGGCGTTCAAATGTCGTATTCTGGTCTTCGATCCTGTGGTTCCCGCCGCCACAGTCACCGCAGCCGGCGCAGTGCCCGCAACGCTGGCTGATGTTTTGTCACAGTCCGACGTGCTGTCTCTGCACTGCCCGTCCACCGCACAGACTCGCGGGCTGCTGAATTCCGAAAGTCTCAGTCAGACAAAGGCAGGTGTCGCCGTCATCAATCTCGCTCGCGGGGACCTGATTGATCCCGCAGCATTGACCAGCGCCCTGCAATCCGGACACGTGTCAGCCGCCGCACTGGATGTGTTCAATCCCGAGCCCATTCCTGCGGACCATCCGATTCGCAGCATGCCCAATGTCATCCTCGCATCCCACATCGCCTCAGCCAGTGTTCCGGCGGTTAAAAAACTGAGGGAAACAGCGGCCAATCTGGCTGTCATGGCACTGCGGGGCGAGCGGTTGCCGAATGTCGTCAACGGGGTGGAATAGCCCGCGTCCCTGACTCTGCCGTGCCAACTCGCGCACCGTCCGCAGCCATCGTGGCAACAACCGCATTGCCCGCAGGATCTTCGTCGTCCGGGTGTTGTCCCTCGCACCCGGAAATTCCCGGTCACCATCGCTGACAAATGGTGACGACTGACTGACGCGGACGGCCGAATCTGTTTAGAATCTGCGGAAACTCTTCCTGAAGGAATTCATCATGTTGCTTCGCACCGCTCTGCTTATCAGTCTGCTGCTCAATACGGCGCTGGCCGATGAACCCCATTCCGGGCTGGATCCGGATGGGTTTGATAAAACTGTTCGCCCGCAGGATGACCTGTTTCTGCACGTCAACGGACGCTGGCTGTTGTCCACAGAAATCCCGGCAGACAAATCCAACTATGGGTCCTTCACCCGACTCGATGATGAGGCCCGCGAAAATATCCGGACCATCATCGAGGAAGCTGTGAAAAATCCCTCCGACGAAATCAGCCGCAAGGTCGGTGATTTCTACAAAAGCTACATGAACGAAGAACTGATCACCGCCCGCGGTATCAGCCCGATTGCGGATTCGCTGTCCCGCGTTGATTCCCTCGGCTCTCCCGAAGATGTCGCCCGGTTCTTCGGTACCGTCGGTATCTATGGCGTACCCGGTCCTGTGGGATTCTACGTTTCAGTCGATGACCGAAATTCCACACGCTATCTGACCCACGTCATTCAAAGTGGCCTCACGCTGCCCGATCGTGACTACTACCTTGAAGATCGCGTTGATTACAAAGCCTCCCGCGAAGCACTCAAAAAATACATCGTGCGCCTGTTCGAACTCGCAGAAATTCCGGACGCCACCGTTGCCGCGGATCAAATCCTCGCCCTCGAAACTCGATTGGCAGAGATCCAGTGGTCGCGAACAGAATTGCGCGACGCCGAAAAACGTTACAACCTGATGACCACCGACAAGCTCAAACAACTGACACCGTCGATTCCCTGGGACATTTTTCTCGATGCCTCAGGCGCCGTTGGTGTCACCGAAGTCAATGTGGTCACCCCCAGCTACTTCGAAAAACTGGACTCTGTCGCCCGCGAACTCGGTCTCGATGCATGGAAAACCTACGCTCGCTTCCGAATCCTCGATTCAGCGGCCCAGTATCTGCCCAAACCCTTTGTCGATGCCCATTTTGAACTGCACGAAAAAACCCTCTCAGGTGTACCCGAACAGAAG
>JALQWE010000696.1 GCA_023258825.1 Planctomycetaceae bacterium
ATGGTTCCGGTGAGCAGGATGGAGTACCGATCGTGAGTCGCCATGTAATGCTGTGGAGCAGCGGCAAAGATCGCTGCGAAGTCTGCTGCATGATTGCGGCTACTTGTGCCAGCAGTAACGGAAAGACCGCCGCTGGAGACGACCAGGCCTCCCAGCAGCAACTCTTTGGGAGAATTGATCACGATGTCCGAGTTGGCGCCGGTGGTGGTGTAGGACGGAACACCATCGTTCCACGTGACCGACACACCAGCGCGAACCACGCTGCCTGAGGCCAGAGACAGATCTGTGCCTGCGGTGAGGTTCAGAGTTGAACCGACTCCGGTGACGGCAAGATCGGCATTCCCGAGAACTTCAAAGACGGTTCCCGCGAGGAGTGCGGGTGTGGTGGCAGCAGCGGCTGAACGGATCGAGCCGCCGATGCGGAAACCACGGTCACCAGCAACAGACAAGAACCCACTGCTGCCGGACTGGATAATTTCACTGCCGGCATCCGTCACAACACTGTAGTTTCCGGTGGTGTTGGTGACGGCGATGTCGACAGTATTTGTCCCACGGATCCAGCCGCTGACCTGCAGGCTGCCGACAGCGTTCAGATCGATCGAGGTGGCCGTGAGCCCTGAATCCGGTGTCGCGTTGTTGGGGGTGTGCAGGTTGGTTCGCATGATCGTTGTGGCGCCGGCCTGAATGACCAGCGGATTCTGCGGGACTCGGAAGTCGCCTTCCACGACCAGCAAGTCTGTCAGCAGTTCCAGCGGATCCTTGATGGACGCGTCAATCACGCGTGCCTCACCAGTTGCCTTGATTGTGGTCATGCTGAAGGCATCGCCCAGCCGCATGCTGTTCCCGGCAACGTCGCGTCCGATCGTGATTCCGGAGAAACCGTCCGCCAGCGCTGCGAGGTCGCGGGTTGGCAGATCGAGTTTGCGTGGCGCAAATGCCGGGTCGACGACAGAGCCGCCACCGGTTTCGGCAGACGTACCCAGCCGATAAGTCCAGACGTCCGTTGCTGCTCGCAGAGAGAGCGCACCGGGGGCAACAATTGAGCTGTTTCCACCGAGAAAGTCCATTTCGTCGGCGGTCAGACGAATGTCACCCGTCCATGACCGCAAGCCGCCGCGAACTGTCAGGCCATACTCCTGAGCGTTTGTGGACGGTGGCAGAGCAATGTCGAGTGTACCGGCGATGGCGACTGCCCAGGGATTCAGGGCCCCGTCGAAGAGCTGTGCGGCCCAGTCTGCGGCAACCGACGACACCCAGTTAATGCCGGCGAAGACCGCCGCGAGAGAGCCGTCCAGCTGGACCATGTGCGAGGCGTCAGATTGAGAGTCCAGCGTCAGACTGCGATCGTTAGACACCGTCATGCCATGGATGCTGGACGCATGCGTGATCAGCGTCAGCCGATCCGTGGACAGCGTCAGCGTGTCATCTGGTACGTCCAGTTGATTTGCCTTGATGACAACGACACCCGAGGTGAGCTGAGTTCCGGCTGGGAGTGTGATCGTTCCGTCCGGCACAACCAGCTGGATTGACTGAGAAGCGACAATTGGATCGGACAATGTCAGCGTCTGATCGTCACCAAAGACTCGCAGATTCAGATCGCTGGTCTGGAGGTTGTGGATGATTTCGAGTGAGTCGCGGACATTGATTTCGACAGCGGAGGCAGTGAGACCTACGGGAATCGTCAGGCTGCGGGCAGCGATCCCGAGTGCTGTGGTTCCCAGATCAATATCGGTGGTGCTGTTGTCGCCGCTGATCGTCATGTCGACAGCAGGATCCACAAGCTCCAGGCGGTCAATTCCCGTCCATGTGATGTTCAGGTTCAGATTCTGGTAGATGTTCGGAACAATTCTCTGTGCGGCGAGCAGTGACCCGGAAATGCGGAGCGTATCCGGACCTCCTGCAGGACTGAACAGATTCAGCGAGCGGGAAAGTGATCCGGGAATTGTCAGGACATCCGCGCCCTGCCCGAGGGTCAGATTATTGGGCAGCACTGATGTTTCCACTGCTTCGCGGATGTGCTGCCAGTCCAGTGTGAACTCGTACCAGGAGTCCGAAATCTTCCGAACTTCAAATTCTCCGTTGAGGGCGTTGGTTGAACTTTCGAGTGACAGTTTAGTGCCGGGCGCCCAGTCCGAAATTGTGGTGCGGATGTAGGCCGTCTGCTTGCCATCGTGCCAGATTGGTCCACGGTTTGTCGAAGTGCCTGTGGGAGGAGTGAACAGGTAGTTTGGCGAGTCGACGACGAAGACATTCGCCGAGGCTGACAGGATTGTGAATGTTCCATTGATCTCTGGATTATCCGGGCTGACGATGGTTACCTGGTCTCCGGCGGAGTAACCATGATTCTGCAGGATGATTGCTTCTGCATGGTCGCCGTTTGGCACGACGAGGGCCG
>JALQWE010000697.1 GCA_023258825.1 Planctomycetaceae bacterium
GGTCCTGAAGCGTGGGAAGGTCGGACTTTTCCGCTGCGGCTGACGCCTCTGAGAACAACATGTCGGCATCGACCGGAACCAGCCGAGCCCCCAGACTGAGGACAAGTGATACCCCGAACACGGCAAGGCCGGCCCACAACCACCATGGCATGCCGGTGGAAACTCGTGAAACAGGCGGACGCGAGGATTTTGGTGATGCTGACATAGTCTGCCCGGATGTGGCACTGTTTTGCTGGGAATTTCAAGGGGCCTGCACCCGAAAATCGCTTTCGCAGCGTTTCAGTGGCGGCTTTGGAATGTTCATCGATACAGAACTGGATTCAACTGTTCAACGAGCTAAAAAATGGCCGGAAAACTTTGGAAATCAGCCGCAGAATCAAGCATTGGCCCGGATTTGACAGCTGTCACCCGGGGCACACCGGAATCAATTCTGTGTGCTGGTCAGAAAACCGTCCGGACCAATCTGCTTACCCCGGGAGCCTGCGATGCAGCGAAGAAAACAAATAGACCTCGCGATCGCCGCGAGCTTCTGCCTGTTCACCGCAGCGAGGTTGTCGTCCCGATCAATTGCCCGATCCCAGTGCCCCCTGTCGAATTCTGAGGAGTACTGGACTTTTTCCTGAATGCTTACGACCATTTTCAGGATTGTATTGGAAAGAATAGCGATTTTTTCCCGCAACCGCACCCTCCACTCCGTAGCAGCCAGTGACTTCTTTCGCAAATTCCTGACATCGGTCCCGCATGTCCAATGAGCCCACAAAACACTCGCGCCGCGATCTGATGGCAGGTTTGCGCTCGCCGCGTGTGCCTCAGACCCTGCAGGCTTCGCACGTTGTGCGACCGGCCACGCCCGCTGGCGGCAGTACTCTGCGATTGTCCTGCCGAGCCATGGCCTGTGATTTTTCCGTGATTCTCAACCCTGGCTGCACCGCGCACATCGAACCCGCCGGGCAGGCCTTGGAGGTGATCTCTGCGATCGAAGACTGGATGAGCCCTTATCGGGACTTCAGTGACTTGTCGCTGGTGAATCGTTCCTCTCCGGATCAACCGATTCCGTTGCGCGAAGAATTTCTCAGGTTTCTGGAGTTGGCAGAGACATTGTTTCTGCAAACAGGTGGCGGGTTCGATCCAGCCACCGGGGCATTGACTCAGCTTTGGCGCACCTGCCGCAGGGAAAGCCGCATACCCACAGAATCGGAAATCGCCGAACGGCTCCCGCGGTCCGGGTTTCAGCATGTGCGGATCACTCGAGATCCTCCGGCTGTGACTCTGCTCAGAGAAGGCGTATGGCTGGATCCGGGGGCGTTTGGCAAGGGCTTTGCTTTGGATGAAGCGGTCAGCTGGTTGCGTTCTCAGGCGACGTCGCCACAGGATTTCCTGATGCACGGCGGCCACAGCAGCCTGATCGCACAGGGGGGGCACAATTCCCATCTCGGCTGGCCCGTTGGGTTGGGAAATCCGTTGTTTACGGAAAAGCGACTGGCGACGATTCTTCTGAAAAATCAGGCGATGGGGACCAGTGGCTCAAACATCCAGTTCTTCCGTTTTCAGGGTCGACGATACGGGCACATCCTGAACCCATTCACTGGTTGGCCGGTCGAGGGAATGCTGTCGGTGACTGTTTTGGCCCCGTCAGCGGCGGTGGCGGATGGGCTTTCCACAGCGTTTTTTGCGATGGGAGTCGAAAAGGCAGTTGAATGTTGCCGCGAGATGGCGGACATTGGGCTGATTCTGATTCCCCAGCCAGACCGGGGTGTCCGATTAAGACCTGTAGTGATTGGTATTCCGGAGGAACAAATCTGGTGGGATGAGGATCAGGTGCAGTGGGACTAAGCGGACAACAGTCACTGAATTCTCGAAACCATCGCTTGGCGTCCTTGCTGTCAGGCTGAGAATTTGCAGATTATTCCGGTTTTGGTGAGGCCGCATGGGGCAATCTTCCGCCGCTGTCCTGATCGCAGTTTGCAGAGGGGCGTTGGGCTTGTCACCATCGGACACAGTGCAGGAGATTGAGCCTTCGCAATTCCAAATAACTGGTGAGGTGTTACCTGTGGGTTGGACGGGATGACTGAGGCAGTGGTTTCAGGAATCTTTGTAGATCCACTTCCCGGAAGTCCCGGGCTCAGTTTTGTTTTTCCGGATACGCTGTATTCTTCCCCATCGTACAAGACAAAAGTTTCACGTTTTCGCGACCGGTCATGCAACCGGTTGTTGGCATAAGACCACCTGGAGTGCGTAGCCTGTGGCTGAGATTCAACGATATTCACGGTCCGCAATCCTGTTTCTGGTCGTTTTACGGCTTGGACTGGGGTGGCAGTTGTTGTACGAGGGATTGTGGAAGATCAACACGCTTTCAACACCCTCTCCCTGGACGTCAGAGGGCTACCTCAGGAAT
>JALQWE010000698.1 GCA_023258825.1 Planctomycetaceae bacterium
AAAGTACTCATATGGTACGAAAGATATGCGACAAGCGGCGAACGTCAATGAATTCGGAGATCTTCATCGTTTTTTCGCATTTTCGGTGTTGTAAACAGAAAAATTACGTTTGGCGGGCAGTCAGCGTTTCGCGAAAAAGTCGCTGGAGAACTCTGTTTGTGAGCCAAAAACTCTTCCTCCAGACACGACCGTAGCGGGGACAGGTGTTAGACTTTCTGCCATGTTCCTGACCATCTCACAGTCCCGATTTCCCCACAAGGATGCAGCTGCATGCGGTTTTTGAACACACTGGCGGCGTTGATAGCACTGATTCTGACTCAGCCGCTGATGGCACAGGAAGAATCGTATCCGGTGCCTCCCGAAGCGGTTCCTCGCGACAATGTTCCGAAGGGGCGTGTTGAGGGCCCGTTTGAGTTCCGTAGTGCGATCTTCCCGGGCACTGTTCGTGAATATTCGGTCTACGTTCCGGCGCTGTACGATCCCGCGAAGCCGCCTTGTCTGATGGTTCTTCAGGACGGTCCCGGGATGGCCAATGGCTGGAAGCTGCCGACCGTACTGGACAACCTGATTCACGAGGGGCGGATTCCGGTGCAGATCGGGATTTTTGTTAGTCCCGGTGTGGTACCCGCGCCGCACAAGGACGCGGAAGCGCGCTACAACCGCAGTTTTGAATATGACGGACTCGGAGACCGCTATGCGCGGTTTCTGATTGAAGAAATGCTGCCAGAAGTCGCCAAAACCTGGAAGTTCAGTGACAATCCGGACGACCGCTGCATCGCCGGCGCCAGTTCTGGCGCGATCTGTGCCTTCAACGCGGCATGGGAACGGCCGGATGCGTTCCGACGAGTGCTCAGCACCATCGGAACCTACGTGGCTCTGCGAGGTGGAGATCAGTTTCCCGGACTGGTTCGCAAGATGGAAAACAAGCCTCTGCGAATCTTTCTGCAGGATGGCAGCCGAGACCTGGATATCTATGCGGGCAGTTGGTGGCATGCCAACCAGGCCATGTTGTCGGCGCTGCAGTATGCTGGCTATGACGTGCATCATGTCTGGGGCGAGGGTGGTCACAACGGCAAGCACAGTGCCGCCATCCTTCCCGAAGCCCTGACCTGGCTCTGGCGCGACTATCCGCAACCGCTGAAGCCGGGAAAAGCTCGGGAGCGTCGGATGGATCTGCTGCTGGACGGTGAAGACTGGCAACTGGTCAGTGAGGGCCATGGCTTCACCGAGGGGCCTGCTGTGAATGCCGCGGGCGAATTGTTTTTCACCGACATTCCCCGCAACACAATTCACAGGGTGACGACCGACGGAAAGGTTCAGGTTTTCGCCGAGAACACAGCAAAATCAAACGGGCTGATGTTTGGTGCGGACGGTAAGTTGTACTGCTGCCGAACCGATGATGCGCAGGTTGTGCGTTACGCGGCCGACGGGACGATGGAAGTGGTCGCCACAGGAATCCGCGGAAATGACCTCGTGGTGCTGCCGGATGGAAGTGGCTATGTCACGGAACCGACGGCGAAGAAAGTCTGGCACTTTGACGCCACCGGAAGGACAAAGGAAGTGGACACCGGAATTGAGTTTCCGAATGGGGTGTTCACGTCGCCCGATCAGACATTGCTGACGGTTTCTGACACCCGTGGTCGCTTCTGCTACTCGTTCCAGATCAACCCCGATGGAGGGTTATCCGCGAAACAGGAATATGGCTGGCTGCATATCACTGATCATGGCCGCAGCGACGCGGATGGCATCACTGTGGACACGGAGGGCCGCGTCTATGTCACCACAGCACTGGGAATTCAGGTGCTTGATCAGCCGGGGCGAGTGAACTTTGTTATTCGTAAACCCAAAGCCGCGTGGTTGTCCAACGTTACGTTCGGTGGTCCGGATCGGGATGTCCTGTACGTCACCTGTGGCGACAGCGTCTGGAAGCGGCGAATTCGAGCACGCGGGGTGGATACGGCCCAGTCGCCCGTCAAACCACCTCGGCCGGGACTGTGATCAGGCTTCGGGGCCGAAAAATCTGCTCAGACGCACAGGGCAGTGACGGCTGTTGCCCGGGCAACCGTAAACACGTTGCCACAGACTGCCTCCACTGACCGTCGCTGGCCTGATTGCGAATGGGGTTTGACCGCAATTGCGGGACTTGCCTCAGTTGCCCCACAACGAGGCCGGTTAAGAATGCCGGCCTTGATGCGGTTTACGCCATGACGGTAGTCGGGAAAATCTCCGTAGAGAGAACCGGCTACCTCAAATCCTACGCTGCTGAGTTTGAATGCTGGGTGTGGTGTTCCGACAGAAAAGGGGTGCAAACCCCGATCGGACTAGCGCTCGCAGAAACAGACGCTGTTGGACTCGGAATGGCCGGCAAACGCACCGGGCAACGGTGGGCTGAAC
>JALQWE010000699.1 GCA_023258825.1 Planctomycetaceae bacterium
AGGTATCCGTTGGCAAACGCCACAGGCTGTTATCGCTCCGCGATTGAATCACACAGTCATCGGAATCATGGTGCTGCGGCAAGTCGTGACGGGTGAGAGGTTTGCGGCTCGGATGGAACCTCGCCCTCCCGAAAATGCAAACCTGGATTTGCGGCTCGGGATGGAACCTCGCCCTCCCGAAAATGCAAACCAGGTTTTGCGGCTCAGATGGAACTTCGCCCTCACGGACCATTCGCTCGCGTTTGACCAGGACCCGGTCTACGACTCCGTCAGTTCCAGATACGGGTCCAGTCCCATATTCTCGTACTGCTCCAGCCGCAGCCGTTCCTGCTTCAGCAGGTGCTTGCGCTGCTTACGATGAGTCCGCTCGAGGAAGCGCTGGACACGATTGAAATATCGCAGCCACGTTCGCCCCAGCTCACCAGCTCGGTCCGCAATCGCCAAACGTCGCTTTCGGATCAGTTCCCTAGGTTCCCGACACCGCAGCAGTTCGTCTTCCAGCGACAGGAAAAACTGAAAGGATCCCGGATCTCCCTGCCGGGCCGCGCGACCGACCAGCTGCCGGTCAATACGTTTTGAACTGTGCATTTCCGTAGCGATCACGTGCAAACCGCCAGCCGCTCGCACATCATCGTCCAGAAGAATGTCGGTGCCGCGGCCCGCCATGTTGGTCGCAATAGTCACGCCACCCGGATGCCCCGCATCGGCCACAATCGTGGCTTCCTGCTCGTGATAACGAGCATTCAGAATCTGATGCGTGATGCGGCGATCCTTCAGCAACAGCCCCAGGGCCTCGGAGGCTTCGACGGAAGGTGTTCCGACCAGAATAGAACGCCCAGCCCGTGTCAGCAGCTGAATCTGTTCCACGATGGCCTCACGCTTGGCCTCCTGTGTCACAAAAAATCGGGGTGCCAGCCCCTTGCGGATGCATGGCTTATTGGTCGGAATCCGCGTGACCTTCAGGCGGTAGGTTTTTCGCAGTTCCCCGGCAGCCTGCACACCCGTACCGGTCATCCCCGCCAGATGCGTGTATTGTCGAAAGAAACTCTGCACCGTAATTCGTGCCGCCTCACCCGTGGCCGCTGTGATGGGCACCAGCTCTTTGGCTTCAATGGCCTGATGCAGACCATCCTGCCACTTGCGGCCATCCATCACGCGGCCGGTCCCTTCGTCGACAATCACCACTTTGTTATCAACGATCACATAGTCGCGGTCCCGCTCAAAGGCTTTATGAGCCGTCAGGGCCTTTTCGACCTGCGAATAAATGCGTTCCGTATCGATCGAACTGAGCAGTGTGGGTTTGGACATCAGCACCACCTTGCGGCAGCCGGCATCCGTCAGCCACGCATTGCGCCGTTCCGGCTCATACACATAGTCCTTGCGGGGTTCCAGCTGAAACGTAACCCGATTGCTCCAGCGAAACAGATTCACAGTCGAGGGATCGTTGGGCTGCGTCAGACCAATAATCAGCGGCGTTCGCGCCTCATCAATCAGAATACTGTCTGCTTCGTCAATCAACGCAAAATGATGACCACGCTGCACCGGGGCTTCTCCCCCCTGCATCGTTCTCAGATGCCGCCGATTTTTCGGAGCCCCATCATCCTGAGACGCACCGATGCGCAGCCGGTCACGCAGAAAATCAAATCCCATCTCTTTGGAGGTTCCGTAGGTGATATCCGCCGCATAGTTTTTGCGTCGATCCTCCGTCTCCATGTTCTCAAGAATCCTGCCCACCGTCAGGCCCAGCAGTTCGTGCACCGGCCCCATGGTCTCAGCGTCGCGTTTTGCGAGGTAATCGTTGACGGTGACCACATGACAGCCCTGACCTGTCAGAGCCCGCAGGAACGACGGCATCGTCGCCGTCAGAGTTTTTCCCTCACCGGTCTGCATTTCGGCGATATTGCCCTCAAACAGGGCGATCGCCCCCATCACCTGCACCGGAAAATGACGCATCCCCAGAACACGTCCGGCGGCTTCCCGAACCAGCGCATAGGCCTCCGGCAACAACGTGTCCAGCGGGATCCCCGCCCGTGCTTCCCACGCCACCTTTTTTGCGGCCGCCTGCAGTTCGGTGTTCGACCACGGCCGCATCTGCTCGCTGCGTGCGATGATCGAATCGGCCATCGAACGCCAGCGCGATCGTCGCGCTGCCGCTGGTACGAACCCCGCCCGGATTGAGTGGTACAGTTTGTTCGCAAAACTCATCAAAGCACCATTCTTTCGGCTCTGCCTGTCTCACAGGCCCCCGCAGCTTGAACCGCAGAATTGACCCCACTCGCTGCCGGAATCAGCCAGACGCTGGCTACCTGACCCAGCGTGTTATTCTGACGCAGGGGCAGGGTGGAGTACAGGGGCAATCCGCCAGCGATTCGTCCGCGAAGGACACCAGCCC
>JALQWE010000700.1 GCA_023258825.1 Planctomycetaceae bacterium
TGTAGTGAAACTGCTGCGTGCGTGACTCACCCGGTCGAATCACGTAGGGCGTGTTGACCTCGGGAGGCATGTTGCCGCCTTGCCCCCACAAAATCACGTCGGCCTGTGCTGACGATGCCAGCACGCAAAACCAAAAAAGTCGAGTGAATGCCCAGTCTGCCAAGTGTCGGAAAATGACCACGAGAAGTCCCCCTTGTGTGTTGTGTCCCGCAGAAAACCCCCGCCAGCCGATCCGGCGGGGTTTGTGTGTGTGTTGTTACTCGCAATCACTTGCTCGCAAATTGCTGGTAATATCTGCGTGTGATGCTGCGTCATTAAACGCATTCGCAATCTGCGAAGGCGAAAACCCCTTTTCGTGCAAAAATTCGCAAACGGCAGACCATTGGCCAACCTCGCACAAAAAATCAGATACTGACGAAAAAATCTCTGCTGTCTTTTTATTCACGTTTCCGCATCCCTCGCAAAGGCCAGCCTCCCAAGGTTCGAGAGGCTGACCGCACTTTAGACATTTCACAGCACCCTGCGTGCTGCACACTGCATCATCTCGTGGCATGTCTTCCCAATCATCACACATTCATTGTTGTGGAACAGTTCCCACTGTGACCGGCGTCCACGTCGATCGCTTCGACCGATCCGGAATTCACCGCAGAACCACAGTCCCTCTTCCTGACTGCATTCCCACTTCAGACCGTCAACGGTTCGCGTTTGTGTCGTTATGCTGCTCATCGTTCGTCCCCTGTGTTGTGTTGTGTTGTGTTGTGCGTCAGTCATCTGACGGAGGTAAGTATCGTCATTTCGTCGAAAGAGTCAACACCCATTCCAATTATTTTTCCAAAAATAATCCAACCAGTCCACCGGCTCAGGATTTCCGTTGTAGTTCGCTGAATGTCCGACACCATTCAGCCAGTAGACCCGGCGTATGAATTTCGTTTTTCCCGTCCTGCCACTCATAAAATTCAGCATCACCAACAGCCACGTCAGTCAATCGTACAATCTCGATTTGATCCGCTGTAATCGACGGACAAAACCTCGCTTGTAACACAGCATCAATTTCAGTCTGTGCACGCGTCAATCTCACAGACTTAAACGGCCTGACCAGATCGCCGGTAATAATCTCATGACAGTCGTGCAGCAGTGCCCAGATTTTTGCATCGCGACCAGAAGTCAGCGGCAATTCGCGATAGACTCGCATGGAATGTTTCAGCACATTGCATTGCGGAATCTGACCACCAAACCGGACAACATGCCACATACTGAGAGCCACGTTGTAGCGCTCTACCTCCAACGCCTTCACCAACTCATCCGCCGTCCGGATCAGTTGCCGCTTCGGTGTCGTCTGCCGCTCTCGCAACTCATATTGTCCGTCAGAACCAATCGTTGTTGATGTCATCATATTTCCTCGCATCGAGTATACACGCCAAACAAAAAACCGAACCAACGCAAATCAGAGTCATCGTAAACGTGTGCAGCAGTTCTGCAAATATGTCGATCGCGTCCATGTTGCACCCTTTCAAAACGGCACCCAGTCCTCATCGTTTTCGCCGTTGCCACCTGTCGCTGCTGGTTCCGGGATGATATCCAATTCTTCCGGGATTTCGTCGTTGAATTCGACTCGGACAATCTTCTGCCACTTTCCCTCAGGGACCACCCACAGCCTAGCCGCGTGACGACAGGCCCCACGCCTGAGCAGATCCAGTGCCACGGCCACGGTGTCAGGTTCCGGCTGAATGCTCCGAGTCTGCCACCAGCCGACGGCTTTCTGCCTGGCAAATCCTGTATGCTCAAAACAGACCCACTCACGTACCACCGTTGACGACAGATTGCCCGGCCCGCGTTCTTCCGGGTAGCAGGTGTAGCTGATGCAGACCGATGGCGGCGCGTCAGGCTCTTTTTTCTTCTCGTGCCGATGCCAGTCCACCGACTCAACCACGTACAAAACCGGCTCAGGCTTGCCCGTGATTTGACTCGATACGTCAGGCACCGCCTCATGATTCACCGGGAACGCCCAGCCGCACTCCGGACAAAACGCTGACCGTGCCGCACACTCAATCCGGCACTTGTCGCACGTCTTCGTCCCGCCTGCCCCCTCGCGTGTAATCGTCTCGCCCTTCTGCCAGCCTTGACCGCCCGTGTAGCGGCCATAATCCGCCGCGTCTAACGATCCATGACGTGCAATGTTGCCGCCAAAATCCAGAACGAGACAGTCGGCCTTGCCGTCGTCTTTTCTCAGCCCTCGCCCGACGATTTGAGCGAATAGGCCAGGCGACATCGTTGCCCTGAGAACGGCCAACGCGTCAATTCGAGGTGCATCGAATCCGGTCGTCAGAACATCGACGTTGACGCACCACCTGAGATGCCCGTTCCGGAAGTCCGACAGAATCC
>JALQWE010000069.1 GCA_023258825.1 Planctomycetaceae bacterium
TGCGACTCAAATCCCACAAAGTTGAGAAATGCACTACCCTCAAGCCCCAAACCCTGCAGAACGTCGGAAGCGATGTCTCCAAATTCTTTCTCAGTACCGGCAAAGGCGAGCACATAGTCCGTCCCAGTTGTACTCAGATAATCCCTGTATAAACCACACTTGAAGCCAGTGCCGGTTTGACTTGTGGAGATTTCCCATGCGGTCTCAAAACCGATGCCTAACTCCAACATGTCGTTAAGCCCCAGTACTTGCTGCCCGAACTGTGGCAAGTCCTTTGCACTGTAAACTGCTTCTGAGATCAACGAGTCACGCAGAACGACGCCCGTATTGAGCTCGGGAGTGTCCCAGTATCGTTCCGGGTGATCGAATTGCAGGTTGGGGTACAGGCGATCTGCATTGTCGGAGACCATGTACTTGACTTCGTCCTTGCGCAGTGATTTCCACGCTGCACTCGGATTTGTCCGCGTCATCAGCTCCATGGCCAGCCGGTCGTCGGGACGCTTGATGGCGACTCCCGCCATAGTGTTGTGCTGTGTCTGTGCCACAACACCTTCAATCCACAGCGTCTTGAACTTTTCAAGCTCCACGCCTGTGTAGACGCGTCCCTGAGTGATCAGATGGCCGCCATTCTCGATCGGGGTTGCCTTCAAACCGCCCTGGACATTGGAAGGCGCGGTCCAGAGTCGAATGTTACCGGACTCTCCCTGAAAGTCTTTCCAGACAAACTTTGCCCCCACGTTCGGGTCACTTTTCTGATCGAGAAAGCTGATAGGGACGAATCGCTGGGGATCATGATCAATCATCGGATCCGGTTGACTCGGATAGATGATCTTGCCGATCCCATACTGATGATCTTCCAGAAACTCTTCCCAGTCACTTCGTTCGGGGTCAGCGAGCCCATTGTTGTTGTTGCTGTCGATGTCAAGGTCTACGTCCCATGCGGAGAACTTGACCGAATCGAAGGTGCGAACTGCCGTATCGAGCGCGACATCCATCCACTGCAGGCTGATTGCGCCGTCACCTCGGGCAATCGCCTCCACTCGAAACTCAACCGTGGCCCCGGTGCTGAGGGTGAACGAATCCTTTGTGGTAATCGGGACCCACTTCAACTGGCCCGGCAGAGTCTGGTTTATGGCCTGGTAAATTCGGACGACCGCGGGATCATGGGAAATCGAGAACCTCATGAGTCGGTTCTTCATTTCCATGTCGTTTCCACCCAGCAGGTGTGAAGTGACCTGCATATTCAGGACGTCATCTTCTGCAGACGCAAAACCCGGGGCACCATTGCGATAGTAGACTCTGTCCTGAACGTTCTGCTTTGCATCAAAGTCTGAGTTGACAAAGATCGTGGCCCCAGGCTGGTCTTCCGCGGACTCTGCCAGCATCGTTTTGCGGTCTTCCGCAGAGGCCATGTCGATGTCGGCCGTTTTGTCGAAAATCGTGGCGCTGACGGAGGACTCGGTACCGGGTTCATACTGACCGCTTGTCGAACGAATCACCGTGGGTGTGCAGGTTTCGTCGGCTTCGAATTCCGAATCCATGTTGGTCACCAGCTTGAACTGAACGGTCTCCTGACCGGACGGAATGGTGATGGTGAACGAGGGAGTGCCAGTGCCGAACGGGTCCGGTTCAATGGGTTCGCGGTTCATGTCCGTGATGCGGTAATCCACTCCCGGAGTTGCCGTGCCCTGGAGTTCCACACGCACGGCCAGCGCTCGCTGCAGGTCCCCACCGGTTCGCTTGAGACTGAACAAGGCTTCGTCCAGGCGACTGGCGGAATAGGGCCCCTCAAGAGCATCCTTGTCTGTGGAGGAAATGTTGACTTTCGCGATGCCTCCCGGACCAGGGCCTCCCCCGGTCCCTCCGCCACCACCGCCTGTCGTGCCGCCGCCGCCGGTTGTGCCACCACCCCAGCCACCACCCCAGCCAGCGGGTGGAAGGTCAGCGATGCCGGGGCCACCACCCTGCCCGCTGGCAGGTGGCATCAGCAACCAATTGCCCCCGGACGACAAGTTCTGCATCAGCCCGCCCCAGACAGCCCCCGCTCCTTCGTCAAACAAATCCTCCGTCTGCCCCGCGGCAATGCCCGGCGAGGCCGTTGCCCCGGAGGCCAGCACAACTCCGCCAGTTCCTCCGGGTTCACCCACCCGTGAATTATCCCCGTAAGGAGTGAGGGCGGTCAAATCGGAAGTTGTGTTTGTCGCTGACATTAATTGACGCGATTCCAATGATTGCACTTCCACCGTTTTTGCGGCTCCTGCGGACCAGACACTGGATCGACGTTTTGGTCCGGCAATCCCAAGTCCACCAAGCAGAGCGGTCACCCATTTCATCACAGTCATACGGCACCTCCGGAGAAAAGAAAACAACAACCAAGGTGCATATGAAATAAACCCACCAGGGCGACATTTCAATACCTACCTCACAATTTCAAACATCACGTAAAAATACTCGCAGAAATTGACGAAATGACGAAACGCGGCAACACAGGGCTGCAGATTCGCGACAGCCGTTGCCCAGTTTGCACAAAACTCGTAAATGCATGATAACAAAGCACCACACAAGGTGCTTACCTATACCTTACCTACTACAAAACAAACAACTGACTGAACGTTTTGGTGTAAAACGTCCAGGCGACAGCTGTCGCAAATCATTTGCGCACACCTCTGGTGCGATGGTCGCGAGTGCTGAGCATCACCGGATTCATCGAAAATCACCGATGGTCTCCCCGACAACATGGAAGCTCAGGGAACAGATGCACAGGCGAAGCCAATCAGCGGACGTCCGGTGAGCGCCACCCGGTCCATCGCAGTTCACCGAAGATTGCGAATTCCGGCAAACTGGCAGGTTGCGGAGTTCAGGTAAGCCGTTAGGATTCCACGCCGCGATTTGTGATGGCAGGCACAGGCTGTTTTCGCGACAGCCTCTCAGAAAATCACCGGCCCACCCGGGGATTTTCCCGTGCTCACAGCAGATCGTTAGCCGAATCAACCGAGTACTGCCGCTCTCGGTGTTTCCGATCAGGTGGTGGGCAGAGCGTGGCCCGCTGGTGTTCCAGTTCGATTCCCATCTTCTTCCGGTATGCAACTGCCCATGCCGCTGTTCAAAACCAAAGATGCTCTCAGGACATTCCTGCTGACCTCGCGACTACTCAGTCTTCAGGACTGGTCACGAGTCCAGGGCGAGTTGGAAGGTCTGGCCGATCCCGGGGCAGTTCTGCAACTGCTGGAACGACGTCAACTCCTGACGTCGCTGCAGACCAGTCGGATCCTGAAGGGTGAAACTGAGGGTTTGGTACTGGGCCGATACAAGCTGCTGTACCGCAACGCATCGGGCAGCTTCGCGCGGGTTTTTCGCGCCGCCAATATCGAAACCGGGCAGATGGTTGCTCTCAAGCTGTTGCGTGAGCGATGGGCGGATGATGCTCGTGCGGTCGCGGGGTTCGAGCGTGAAGCTCGCATTTGTCAGAAGTTCGATCACCCGAACGTGGTACCGATTTTCGAAATTGCCACAGAGGGACGGTTCCATTACTTCACCATGGAATTTGTCGAAGGCGGAAATCTGCGGGACTTTCTGAAGATCCGCAAGTCACTCAACCCGCTCGAAGCCACGCGTTGCCTGCTGCACATTTGCCTGGGGCTCGAATATGCGTTGACTCAGGGGGCAACTCATCGGGACCTGAAGCTCACGAACGTGCTGATGAGCAGTAGTGGGGTGGCCAAGCTGGTGGATTTTGGGTTGGCGGGCGCCGAATCACCGACTCAGGCGGGAGCCAGTGAAGACATCCAGCGGGCACTTGAATACGCCTCACTGGAACGTGGCACGAACGCACCGCGCAACGACCCGCGCAGTGACCTGTTTTTCGCCGGCGCGATTTACTACGAACTGCTGACTGGTGAAGGCCCCTGGGAACGCACTCGGGATCGGGAAGAGCGATTGTTGCTGAGTCGATACACAAACACTCGACCGCTGCAATCCATCAATCCGGACCTGCCGGCGCAGGCCGTGCGTGTCTGCGAACGGCTGATGCAGGTCAGCCCGTCGGCACGCTACCAGACGGCGTCCGAAGCCGTACATGATTTGCGGGCGGTGCTGGGGTCTCTGGGCGAACCGCAGACCACCAGTCACGGCAATCAGGCTCCATTGAAAATCGAACTCAAACCTGACTTCCGACTGCTGGTGGTGGACAGTCAGAAAAAGCGTTGTGAAGTGGTGCGGGAGTACTTTGAGAAGCATGGCTTTCAGGTGGCATTCATGGCTTCCGCCGAGAATGCCCTGCAGAAGCTGAAATCAGCGCCTCCGGACGGCATTTTGTTTCTGGCCGACACCATGCCTGCGGAAGTGCTGGAAATCTTCCCGCAGGTGCAGGCCTGGGCAAGGTCTCAGAAAGTCCCCTGTCTGGCTGTGTTCGCCACAGCGGATGCAGACGCGGTGCGAAAGAAGATTGCCTCGACGCGATACGGCGCCACCATGTTTCAGCCAGCGACACTGCGAGATATTCGCACGCACTTCGAAGATATCGGCGCGGTCACAAAGCACTGAACTCCTGCAGCCGGACGCATCCCTCTACGGTCGCTCGATGATCGCGAATGCTGCCTCCTCAGGCAACTTGCTGCAGGGCGATTTGACAGTTGCTGCCGCCTTAGCGCGCCCGATGTTCAGAGGCCTGAACAGCTCGAATTTCAGGTCGTATTGAACGAGTCCTGCGGAATGGTTCAGCGAGGATAGGGGAATGCCCCTACGATGGCATGGAATTGGTACCGAGGTGAAACGAACAGAAGTCTTCAGACTTCAGCCAAAGTCAAAGAAGCCACTCTGATTTCGCCAAAATCGTCGAGGTTGTAACGATTGGGCAGACCAGGAATGATCGGAAGGATTTTACATCCACCAGAGTGCCCGAAAAGTCCTCGCAGCCCGCCCGAAGTCTGACTCAGTTTTGCGTCCGGATGTCCCTGAAACTGTGTCGCGAGAACCGAACGTTGACACCCCCTGAGACCGCATGTAGAGTCGACCACGTCGTCTGTGCAGCACATCTGCAGGGAACCACCACTGGGTGAAGCCTGCAGGCTCGCTGTTAACAGATGTGAACACGGAACGCGACTCTTAAGATGCATCGGAAACACCGGTGTCCGGGATTCAGACCGACAATCCATCCGCAGCAAAAACCAGCCGCGGACGGCGTTGGTTCTGGTTGGTTGGCAGCTGTGGATTGTTCTCGGCTCTGACACTCGGATTTTCAGACGATCGCGTCCCGTGGATGATCTCGCGAAAAGTGGCAGAAGGGTTGACTGTGTCACGAACACAGGCGGTCCCTGAAGTGACGTGGTCAGCCGAGACCCCCGAATCGGTTTGGCAGTACCTGGTGATTCATCACTCAGGTACACGCGAGGGAAGTGTTCAGTCCATCCACCGGGAACATCGTCAGCGAAAAGACGCGGACGGTAACCCCTGGCTGGGCATCGCCTATCACTTTGTGATTGGCAATGGATCAGGAATGTCAGACGGGGCCGTGGAAGCAACGTTTCGCTGGAAGGAACAACTTCACGGCGCCCATGCTGGCAACTCGTGGATCAATTCGAAGGGTATCGGGATTTGTCTGATTGGAAACTTTGAAAAGGAACCACCCACCAAACTTCAGTTGCGTGCACTGGAACAACTGGTGACAACTCTGGCAACACGACACGGGATCCCCCGGAAACGATTGATCGGACACTCCTCTGTCAGGTCAACGGCGTGCCCGGGACGGCTGTTTCCTCTGGAACGGTTTCGTCAGTTGCTGCCAGAAGGTTGACGGTGCTCGCAGGAACGAGTGGTTCCGCGGGGATGAAAAGCCTCGCATAGTTCTGAAGTAATTGAAATGCCTCGGCCGGATGCCAACATCGAACAATCCTCGATGCACGTTCTGGCAGGAGTGCCTGCGAAAAAATGATTTGTCTGGTTGAACGCGTGTGTTGAGTTGTGTGTGTTGCGTTTTTCGAAATTGCTCCCGGATCTCTACCCTCACTGAGTTTTTTCTGCCCCCCTCGTCACGGAAGCTGACCTGTCATGTTTAACCGCGTGCGAAGTATGTCTTTCTCGTCCAGCGAAATGGATTCTCTGGCACCGAATACCAGCGTCGAGTTGCTTCCCACCGAATTGCGGGAGGTGTATGAGAACTGGAAGCAATCCGACCTGACACCGGATCGCTACTCAGGCAGCGTCAACGCCTCGGACTGGCCCGTCTCAATCTACGTACCTGAGCGATACGAAGAGGGGTACGCTTATCCGCTGGTCACATGGTTCCACAGCGATGCCAACGACGAGGATCAGCTGGAGGGAGTTATGACTGCGATCAGCTCTCAGAACTATCTGGGGCTGGCCATGCGGGGTAATCAGCGCATGGAAAAAGCGGGTGGGTACCGCTGGGACGCAGAATCGGGACGACTTGGCAACGTATCCACCTCAGAACTGCTGCATCTGACCACCTGCCGGCTGCGACGCACGTACCACATTCACAGCGAGCGAATTTTTCTGGCAGGATCCGGGCATGGTGCGGACATGGCGCTGCGAACGCTGACGCAGCATCCGGAATGGTTTGCCGGAGCGATTCTGCTGGACCCCTTCTGCGAGCATGGAAGTCTGCTGAACAGTGGCATCGAACAGCTTCGCAACAAGCCGGTGCTGATGTCAATTTCCCGCAGCTGTGCTCTTGAAACGCTGGGACGATGCGTTCGAACAGTCCGGACGCTGCGAAACGCCGGGGCCCCGGTGGACGTCGAGATGACAGACCTGCCAGTGGATCCAGCCAGTTCGGAGGCCCGCATGGTCGACCACTGGATTATGGACTGCATTGCCCGGGAAGCTCTGGTCTGAGAACTGTACGACCTGGCGAAGATCGGCACACCTGGCGGTCAGGGGCTGGCCTCGCCAGAGCGTCGCTGCGGGCTACCGCGCCAGACCGCCCGGGCATAGCCCCGGGGCTCAGTGTGGGGCCATGAATCAAGTGCCGGACCACGGCCTGCGGCGTTAATCGCCGCTGTTTCCCGCGGTTAATCGCGTGGCGGGGTGGCGTGAGCGTTCTCGGGAGAATTTTCCCGAAGCTGCAGCTGTCGCGGCCAGTGGCTCGACGCGTTGTCGGTCGCTGGTCATACTTCGCCGGTTTCTGGTTCCGCTGCCCTGATAACTCTGGATGATCCACGCGGATGAGGCGTGCTGTTCGGGGTCGGTGCCCCGTTGCTTTGCAGACAGGTCAACGTGACCGTTTGCAGCGATGAAAAGTCAGCACGGGGGCGGTAGATCGGGGTCGTGGTCGGCACGCAAATCAGCAAAGATCAGGTTTGATATGAGCGAAGAAAAGATGTTAATCCGCGTGGGGCACAGTCCGGATCCGGATGATGCATTCATGTTTCATGCCCTTGCCAACGATTCTATCGACACAGGTCGATACCAGTTCGTGCATGAACTTCAGGACATTGAGACACTGAATCGGCGGGCATTCAACGGAGAACTGGAACTGACGGCGGTCAGCATCCATGGCTTTGCGTTCGTGGAAGACAAATACGCACTGTGTGCCTGCGGTGCCAGCATGGGAGACAATTACGGTCCCATGGTTGTCGCTCGGGAGCCGCTGCAGATTTCCGATCTGAAGGGGAAGAAGATCGCAGTGCCGGGGACGCTGACCAGTGCCTTTCTGTCCCTGAAACTGCTGCTGGGCGACACCTTTGAATATGAGGTGCAGCCGTTTGACGAAATTCTGAATCTGGTCGAGCAGGGCCGTTACGACGCCGGACTGATTATTCACGAAGGGCAACTGACGTATGCCAGTCAGGGCCTGAAACTGATCGTGGATCTTGGGAAGTGGTGGTACGACGAAACGGGTGGGCTGCCGCTGCCACTGGGCGGGAATGCCATTCGCCGGGACCTTGGTGAGAAAGCAATGCTGGAAGTCACAGCATTGCTGAAGCAGAGCATTCAGTATGGTCTGGATCACCGCGAAGCGGCGTTGCGGCACGCGATGAAGTATGGCCGTGACCTTGACCACGCCAAGACAGATCGGTTTGTCGGGATGTACGTGAACGACTGGACGATTGATTTTGGTGCGAAGGGGCGGGAGGCCGTGCGACTGCTGCTGCGGCGAGGCTACGAAGCTGGAGTGATTCCGAAGCTGATTGTTCCGGAGTTCATTGGTTGAGTTTTGCTGAGCGAGGACGCACGTGCCTCGGAAGACGGTCGAAGAACAAACAAAAAAGGCCTCTGGGATCGCATCCCGGAGGCCTTTTTTATGCTTAAAGATCAGCAGCGAATCAGCTACGCCGCATCCAGTTCAGAGATTCGATTGTGCGGCACGAAGGGCATCACATCGTCCTGATTGAGGCAATAACGCATGTAGTAGGCATCTTCGCAGGTGTCGTCGTAGTGTTTTCTGAGCACGGTTACTGCCCGAAATCCGCTGTCGGCGAAGAACAGCTGGGCGGGAACGTTGGTTTCCCGAACTTCCAGCACAATTTCGCGTCGGCGCTGCTGAGACAGTTTGTCAATCAGCCGCTGCACCATCTGGCGTCCGATGCCATTGCGGCGGACATCGGCAGCGACGGCAAAGTTCTGAATGCGGAGCATGGATTTGTGAAGTTCATAAATCATGAACCCAACAATCCGATGGTCAAGCTCGGCCACTGTGCCGATGCAGTTTCTCTGGCGCAGGCAGCACAAAAACTCTTCTTCTGTCCAGGGAAACTGAAAGCTTCCACGTTCGATGGACAAAACTTCGTCCATATCACGCCGGATCAACCAGCGGATTTGCGTGCGACTGGCATCCAGCGGTGGTGTGCCGGAGAGTTCTGCGGGTGCTTGAGAGTTGGATCGTTTCAATCCCATGCCGGCCTCCGTGCCGATGAGAACCATGAGGAATAACCGTGGCAATCCGCCTGAGTCCAATGCCATCATTCCATGACAGCCCCGGACGCCCGGGAAAAATATCAGACAGGCAGGGATGCGTCTACAGAGATGAAGCCGGAGTTCCAGGGCGAATTCAAAAGTGCGAGTCCGTCGGATTCCTGAGCGGCATTTCCTGCCAGACTGTGGCTCTGACCACAGACATGGTCCACTCAACGTCCGCAGCGTGGATTCGCACTCATTTGGGGACTTCCCGACTTCAGGCCGAATTCGACAGCCGCCCTTGTCCTGGGAATTGACGAAACCGTGGCCCGATTACAGAATCGGAACGCCGTTGATCCTTGAGAGACCTGAGATTTCCCTCCTGTCAAACAGGAAAGCCCGGGAATCACTGGAGGGATGGGCAATCTGTGAAACCAGGAAAAGCAGGGAGCAACTTCAGGCCAACGAGTGGTGAGGGACGTTCTATGGAACAGCTGACAACAGGCGGTATGTTGTTCGCAATGGTGCTGGGGATCGTGTTGCTGGGCATGGCGGCGACTTTCAAAAGCATCCATGCGTCTCGCGCCGGCTGGAAGGCCTGGGTCTGTTATCAGATTGCCGCCATCCATCGCCTGCTGTTTTCGCGCTGCGTTCTGAATAATCGGTGCACGATCCCAGAGAGTGGTCCGGCAATCATCGTGGCCAATCACACAAGCCCAGTGGACCCCATTCTGCTGTGGACCGGTCACTTTTCAACCTTTCAACAACCTCATCTCCGAGTGATCGGTTATCTGATGGCGCGGGAGTATTATGATCATTCCGCCGTGATCAAATGGGTCTGTCGCGCCATGGAGTGTATTCCAGTGGATCGTAACGGGCGAGACGTTCAGCCGGTGAAGCTGGCATTGCGGCGGCTTCAGGAAGGTCGTCTGCTGGGGTTGTTCCCGGAAGGTCGCCTGAACCAGCGCAGCCCCGAGACATGTTTGCTGGCCGCCGACACAGGTGTTGCCTGGCTGGCCCTGAAAGCCAATGTTCCCGTGCTTCCGGTCTTTATCCATCAGGCGCCGCGTTCTGATTCCATGGTACGATGCTTCTTCGTGCGGACTCGCAGTCGTCTGACCTATGGACCGCCGCTCGACCTGTCCCCGTGGCGTGGGACCCACTGGACTCAGGACCAGCTTGCAGACGTCACAGACCTGATCATGAAATCCATCGCGGATCTGGGTGGCATTCAGTTTACCCCGACGGCTCGACGCGAAGCACCGGCATCGGCCGAATAAATCAGCGGCAGAAACCAGGGTCAGCCCGGGCGCTGGCGAATCGCCGGGACTGCGAGGGCCTCCCGGTTGAGGGACAGCCGGGGCGATGACTTCCCGTGGTGGTGACAGATCAGTACTCTGCGACGGGTACGGGTGCACCGCGTTTCGGGTTCCAGGCGAGTGGCCTCAAGTTTCCCCTGCAGGCAGATATGTCAGACAGTATTTCAACGGCGGCCCCACTTCACTCGGACGACGTCAGGTCGCAGGAGCGATACATTCGCATCCGCGGAGCGAGGACTCACAACCTGCGGGACGTCTCGACAGAAATTCCCTGGGGAAAACTGATCGTCGTGACAGGTGTCAGTGGTTCCGGAAAGAGCTCACTTGCATTTGACACGCTGTTTGCCGAGAGCCAGCGACGGTATCTGGAGTGCGTGTCGGTCAAGACGCGCGGGTTGCTGCATCAACTGCCGCGGGCTGACGTGGATGAAATTACGGGCCTTGCCCCTGCAATCAGTGTGGACCAGCGAGTTCATTCTGTTCCCCAGCGCAGCACACTGGCGGTCACCACGGAGATTTATGATTTTCTGCGGTTGTTGTATGCACGCGGGGGAATGGCCCATTGTCCACAGTGTGCCCGCCCTGTCGAGCGGCAGTCGGTGGATCAGATCGTCAATCGGACTCTGCAGTTTGCTGAACGCACACGCCTGATGATTTTGTCCCCGATGGTGCGTTCAGGAAAAGGTGCGCATCGGGAGATCCTTGAACGCATCGTGCGGCTGGGTTTTGTCCGTGCGAGGATTGACGGTGTGCTGGTGGACCTCGCAAATCTACCGGCACTGAATCCTGCTGTGGCCCATCAGATTGAAGCGATCGTGGATCGGATCGTGATCAAGGACGGTATTGCCGGACGATTGCGGGAATCCATCGAGTTGGCGTGTCGTGAGAGTGACGGGACCTGTGTGATCAGCGCCGAGCAGAATGGTCAGTGGGAGGATCGTTTGTTCAGCACGCGATTCTGCTGCCCGACCTGTGACCTGAGTTTTCCAACGCCGGATCCCGGCACATTCAGCTTTCATTCGCCGCGGGGAGCCTGTCGTGCCTGTCAGGGAATGGGTGTTGAAGGCTCGGCCATTGAAGGGGAAGTGACCACATTTCGCCGGATCCCCTGTCAAACATGCGAGGGTGACCGTCTGCAGGAGTTTCCGCGACGCGTGCAGTTTCTGAATCTGACGTTGCCAGACTTCTGTCGCCTGAGTGTGCAGGCCGCGCTGAAGGTAACCACGGAATGGCTGCACAAGTTGACTCAGCCGGACCTGTTGACTCAGGAATCGCGTCTGGTTGCGGAACGGACGCTGCCGGACATTCACTCGCGACTGAAGTGCCTTGACGACGTCGGCGTCGGGTACCTGACTCTGGACCGCCCAACACGCACGTTGTCTGGAGGAGAATTCCAGAGGGCTCGACTGGCCGCCTGCCTATCGTCTCGCTTATTCGGTGCGCATTTTGTACTGGATGAGCCAACCGCAGGCCTTCATCCGCGCGATACGCACCGTCTGCTGGCGGCGTTGAAGCAACTGCGGGATGATGGCGGAACTGTGATCGTTGTTGAGCATGATCCGCAGGTCATCCA
>JALQWE010000006.1 GCA_023258825.1 Planctomycetaceae bacterium
GTTTGATCCGGTCCATGCGAATTGCTGCATCGGAATGGACTGAAATTGTGTCGCTGGCTGCATGGCCATTGCCTGAGTACCGGGGTGCCATGGCTGAGTTGTCACACTGTTGTAGTGCGGTGCCGGGTAGCTCGGTGTCGCGCGGAAGGCGGTCGTCACGACGCCTCGGCGAGGAACCGCTCCACGCCACGGACTCGATGGAGCCATCGTGGACATGGCCTGCGGAGATGGCCAGGTCTGTGCCAGTCCCGCAGATGGGTAGAACTGAGCGTGATTGCCGTACGGAGTACTGATGGTCTGTGGGTTCCACGCAACGGGTGCAGCACCATAAGCCGGAAGTGGTGCAGCGTAGCGAAACTGAGGCTGCACCGTGTTCCATGCGGTTGCTGGTGTCCAGGGGGCGACGTTGTTCCATTGAGTGGACGGTGTCCATGCCATCACGGGTTGTGGAGAATTGGTCGCGGCCCATGAACCGTAGGAAGGCCAGCCCTGATTCCAGCTTTGCCCCGGAACAACATAGCCAGTGTTAGCGTAGGACAGCGTGTTCTGTGGCATGAAGGCCCCGGCCGGCGGTACAGCCATAGGAATCGCTGACGGATCTGTCACTGAGCCACCAGAGCAGCCACAGTCGCTTTGTGTTTCCCCGCCCTGCATCATCGGATAGCCGACAGAACCCTGAAAAGACGTTCCGCACGTGTCGCAGCCACTATCGCCCCATGAAGCACCCGGCATCATCCACTGCGTCCGGGGAACCATAGTGGTTACCGGCCGAGGAACCCAGACGGTCTGCCAATTTCCCTGATCCACGGTGACCGGTTGCATCGTCGTGACTGGCATCGGGCCAGGTGCCCACGTGTTGGCACAAGGGTCGCAGCACGGGTCCCAGTTCGGTGTGTAAACGGGAGCCGTCGGCAACTGCAGAGGCATTGGCATTGGCATCTGCATCGGAGTAGGCATGGCCATGACCGGTCCAGCCATCTGATAGCCAGGTCTCATGTGCGGATGAAGGTTGCGATACCAATTACCGGGATAGTGTCCGAGAGTCCCCTGTTGATTGCGGAGGTATCCATATCCAAGCCAGTCATCGATCAGGCGATAACAGGGATCCGGTCCGCCCTGAGAGTAACCATGGTAGTGGTCGCATCCAAACAGCCAGCGAAATGGGCTCAACAGGCCGCAGGCCGAAGCGGATCGGATGGGCGTCGAGACCATCAGTGCCACAAGCAGCAGAAGTCTGATACGGGAGCTCATAGGATATTTCCTCGAACCAACACAAAGACGGGAGATACTGAGAGACTGGACGACAACAGGTGGCAGAGCGATAACGCTGTGCGACGCGAACGCCGTCCGGAGAGGTCGGTCAGGAAATTACGCTGTTGTGAGGGCTGAGAAAATTCGAACTTGACTCAAGTTTTCGATCCGCCACGATTTTCGGGATCGGCCAAAATGCATACCGGCCGGATCCGCCGTTCAGAGTGCAAGAACGGCAATGAGCGTGAGAATGACGAAGGCGGTCACTACCAGGAGAATCGGCAGAAATTGCTTCCATGTGGCAGATCCTGCCGAAACTTCGTCAGGCGGGATTGCAGAGGTTGCGAGCCTGTCAGGTTCGAACAGTTCCATCACAATGGACTGTTTGAAGCTTCGGCCCTGATCGCGCTGATCGACGAGGGGCATCTGGTCTTCTTCAGAACCAATCAGCAACTCACCCAGTCGACCCTGAAATTCCCTCGCCGTTTGCGGAAGTTGACCGGCAGATCCATTCTGGCATCGAGCAAGGAGTCGCTCCAGCATTGAACGAGAAGCAACTGCCCGCCGGGGCAGGGTTGCATCGTCCCTGGAAGCGGAGTTGAGCAGGTGTGACAGCAGCAATGCCAGATCTTTCAGGTCGCGTTCGATCTGTTCCCGGCCAGCGAGTGCGCTGATTGTGCCCGATGTCGGGCTGGATGCCGACTTCGATTCCTGAACGATCGTCAGCCAGCGTTGAATTCCGAAGCCTGTCAGCAGAACCTGAAGGTTGTCAGACAACAGGACTGTTTCAGTTGTCAGTCCACCGTACGCCAGGCCGAGGTTGTGAGCGTGCTGCAGCGCGGAGCAGACCTGCCAGCCAATTTCGATCACGTCGTCGACCGAAAATGTTCGGCCATCGGACAGTTGCTGGCTGAGTGGGGGGGAGTCTGAAGCTGCGGTCCAGAAGAACAGGGTTCCGTCTGTTTCTCCCGTTCCGAGGAAGCGAATGATGGACTGATGATGCAGCATCATCAGCATCGCCCGATCCATTTTCAGGGCTCTGCGAAATTCAGGGCGACGAGAGACATCTGCGGAGAACACCGTCAACCGGACTGACGCACCGGAACTGTCCGTGGCGGCAAGGAGTCGAAAGTCGTGTGTTTCAGCCAGTGTCTGAGTAATCTGAAAGTTGCTGAGTTCAGGTTCAGACACGCTCCCGGAACCTCCGCAGAATCACATAGGAATCGGCTACCGTCGTCTGCTGGTGGCGATTCTGAATACTGACACGGACCACTTTAGTCCCTTGCCAGCGGCAAGGGACTAAAGGAGAACCAGCAAAACCAGGGTCGTCTGGCAATGATGCTGATGAACGAGCCGAGGTCAGGAAAAATCGGACGGATTTCCAAACAATCCGCGGCCGCCGGCATTGGTCCCTGTGCCACCACGCAGATTTGGATTGCGTGGTTTCCGTGGTTCTTCGGGGGCCGCCGGAGCTTCCTCTGTTTTCTCAGGCTTTGCGGTCTCTGGACGTTTTTCGAGTGCTTTCACGGACAGCGAAACACGCTTGCGTTTCGAATCCACCTCAACCACCTGAAAATCGCGGCTTTCACCCACCTTGAGGATCTCGCCGACATTGCCGACGCGACGCCATGCCAGCTCACTGATGTGAACCATACCCTCAAGGCCAGCTTCAAGTTCCACGAAGGCTCCGAATTCCGCGATGCGGGTCACGGTGCCGGAAACTGTCCGTCCCTGTGCGTACCGTTCGGCGGCGCTGGCCCACGGATTCTGTGCGAGCTGCTTCATTCCGAGGCTGATCCGCTTCTTTTCCGGATCCAGCTTCAGCACTTTCACATCCACCTGCTGACCTTCGGCCAGCACATCCTTCGGATGGTTGATACGTGACCAGCTGATCTCACCAATGTGCAGAAATCCATCGACTGGGCCAATGTTGACAAAGGCCCCGTAATCTTTCAGTGTTTTTACAGTGCCGGTGTAGTCCTGGCCCACTTCAACTTTGGCCCAGAACTCACCTTCCCCTTCGGAACGCTCGGCCTGCAGCAGCGCGCGGCGGCTGACAACGAGATTACGCTTCTTCGGGTTCACTTCCGTAATCTGCACGGTCATCTTCTGGCCAACATACTGCTCCAGATTTCCAGCAAATCCCAGTTCGACCTGGCTGGCAGGCATGAATGCTCGCAGGTTACTGACGGTGACCTGCAGGCCGCCCTTGTTCACCGCTGTGATCAGACAGTCGACAACCTGACCTACCGCCAGTGACTCCCAGTTGCCACCGGCGCGGTGTCGTGCACGAGGGATGCGTCCCCGAATCAGGCCATCGGCGTCTTCGGCATCAATGATTACATCCAGTTGGTCGCCAACGGATGGCTGCTTGCCTTCCGGGAATTGCGTCATCTGCAATACAACATTCTGACGCAGTCCGGCGTCCAGAAAGACTTCACCCCCGTGAATGGCCTGAACCGTGCCTTTCACTTTGGAGCCCGCCGCAACTTCTTTGGCAGCTGCTTCACCTTCAGCAGCCGGTTCACCGCTATTAACAGTGACAGGAACGGTGGTGTCGCCCGACATTGCCGCTGAGATCTCTGCTTCGAGGGAAGAATCCAGATCATCTGCGGCTGGGATCTCAATCGCCCCGCCACGACGTTCACGGGTCCCGCCAGTGGACGTTTCCTGAGGCTGTGGCATGGCCTCGGTTGCAGCGGCCATCTTTTCACGAATTCGGGATCCCGCGGAATCGGAATCCTCAGTAGATGCGATCGCTTCCGCAGAAACAGCAGATGGCGAAGCGGGCGATACAGCCTCGACTGCTGGTGTGGGCACTGCTGCGTTATCAGCCGGTGTCTCGGAGATGGAAGACTCTGGTTGCACTGGATCCGTTGTCATCTCTTTTGTCCTGTCAGAGCTGTCGCCGATTCCGTTGAATCTGCGACAGCGTTCTGGAATTCCCGAGTGTTCGTCTGACTTCGAATTTCGGGAGGGTGATCACCGCTGAGAGAAGATTTGCAGAAACTTCCTGTCACGCGGTTGTGAAAACACCAGGAAGGTGGGTTCATTTCGCACCGGTGAAGCACCAGGCATTGTTCCGTTCGGCTGGCCCGCAGAGACAGCGTTACCGTTTCAATTCTGAAAACTTCTGCAATTTCCAGTGAAGAGCATAGCCAAACAAACAGGGGTTCGCAAAGTCTCCGGGCAGTCCGACAGCAGTTTTCAGGCACTCTTTTTTCCTGAAATTCCACATTTTATGTGACGAGTTCACCTTTTGACCCACCGGAAAAGCAACCTATGGTCCTGGAATTGGTCCTGAAAACCCCGAAGTTGGCCCAATTCCGGGGCTGACAAGAGTTAAAAATCTGGTCTCTGGAGAGCTGGGCCAGTTGTCGGGCCTTCGGAGAATCTCCAGGCGGCCTCTTCGTCGCGAGAAGTCTCGGACTCTTCAGGAATTCCTGCCTTTTCAGGCCAGAATTCCGGTTACACTGCGAACTACCGTTCGATCCCGATGCCTCATTCCGGCTCCTGCCCGCGAGGGAGTTCTTCCGAATGCGGTTGGTGAGAGGTGTCAAATCACCTTGTGCAGCATTGGTGTCCTGCCTGCTGATTTCGCCCCCACTTCAGAAGAGTGTGTCAGGTAATATCAGCCTGCCGTTCCATTGAGTCCTGCCTGAAAGAGCTTTTCGATGCAACAGGTTTCTTTGTCCGGAGACTCTGTGATTCTGCATGTCCGGCTTGCCGCACATGCCAGTTTTGTCCGCGGATTTCTGCTGGCTTCAGTTTTGTGGCTGCCGACATGCTCAGCCCAGGAGACTCAGTTACCGGCCGACGGATTTGCACTGTTCGATGCTGACGGAAGCGGCGGACTGTCGAAAGCCGAAGTCGGTGATGACTCTCTTTTCAGTACGGTGGATGTGGATCAGAGCGGAGAGCTCTCGCCTGCCGAAGTTCGAGATGCAATCAACTCAGGAAAGATTGCCCGTGACAAAGTCAACAGTCTGGTGGCTGAGCGGAGAGCCGCCGTGGCCGCCTCGTTGGCCACGAAGGCTCGATCTGATTCGGCGAAATCGCCACAGATACTGAAACCCGGCGAGCATCGCGTGGGACGGCACGTTGCCGATCTGGCGTTCAGAGATTTGCAAGGCAACGAACTTCGCCTGTCTGCACCGGGAACCGCCAGGTTTACCGTATTGGCGATGACCAGTACCAGTTGTCCATTGAGCAGGAAGTACCTGCCAACACTTGCTGAACTCTCAAAACAGTATGCCGAGCAACCTGTGCGGTTCGTGCTGGTCAACTGCATCACCTCTGACTCAAAGGCCGCGATGGCAACTGCCGCTGAATCTCTGAGTCCCGGTGCAGCCTATGTGTCGGACGACGATAAGTCGATTGCCGGACAACTTGGAGCGGTCTCAACGACCGATGTGCTGGTCCTCGATTCTGCTCGCACGATCGTTTACCACGGGGCTGTTGATGATCAGTACGGAATTGGATACGCCCTCGAACAGCCTCGCCGGAACTTTCTCCGTAATGCCCTCGATAGTCTGCTGGCCGGGGAGTCACCGAAAGTGACCGCGACTACTGCGCCGGGCTGCCTGCTGGATCTTCCGCCGTCGGAAAAAAATGTTGGGAACATCACATGGCATAATCGCATTTCTCGTATCGTGCAGCAAAACTGCGGCGCCTGCCATCGTAATGAAGGTGTGGGACCATTTTCGTTGAATACGCGTGATGAGGTCCTCGCTCATGCTGCCATGATTCGTCAGGTTGTAGCTGATGCCACGATGCCTCCATGGTTTGCCGCGAAAACGACAGATCAGCATTCGCCGTGGGCCAACGATCGCTCACTGACGACGGCGGATCGTGAAGATCTGCTGAACTGGCTGGCAGGTGAAAGCCCTGAAGGAGATCCTGCGGATGCGCCGGTTCCCGTGACTTACACGTCCGGATGGAACGCTGGTGAGCCGGATGCCGTCGTGCAGATTCCGAGGCCCATCCGAGTCCGGGCGACCGGTGCGATGGCCTATCAGAATATTCGAGTGGACTGGACCGGAACTGAGGATGTCTGGGTGCGCGGTTATGAGATTCAGCCGACGGACCGCAGCGTGGTGCATCACGTGCTGGTGACCGTTCAGGAACCCGGTGAAGGAAACAGTCGTCGAGATGATGGGATTGGCGCGTACTGGGCAGCCTATGTTCCCGGGAATCCCGGACAAATGTACCCAAAGGGATTCGCCCGTCGTTTACCAGCCGGCTCAATCATTCGTTTTCAGATTCATTACACTCCCAATGGAACGGCAACTGAGGATCAGGTGAAGCTGGGATTGTACTTCGCCAAAGAACCCCCTGCCTGGGAAGTCAGCACGATCCCGCTGGCCGCAGTCAACATCAGAATTCCACCCCGCGCTGCCAATCACGTGGAAACTCTGACACGTCCCGTTCCGACGGACATTCCGGTGATGGCCTACATGGCCCATATGCATGTCCGAGGCAAGGCGTTTCGCTTCGAACTGGATCGGCCGGATGGAACTCGAGAGACGCTGCTTGATATCCCTCAATATGATTTCAACTGGCAACTGAGATACGATTACGCTGAGCCGCGAGTTTTGCCCAAAGGCAGCAAAGTCATCGTGACAGCCGTTTATGACAACAGCGAGGCCAACCCCGCCAATCCGAACCCTGATCAGGAAGTGCGCTGGGGGGAACAGACGTTTGAAGAAATGATGATCGGCTACGTGGAGACGTTTACTCCCCGGGGAGCCGCCCCGGCATCAGGACGCATGCAGGGTGCCACGGGTACGCCTGAAGCGATGTTCACGCTGCTGGATGCAGATCAGAGTGGAAAGCTCAGTTCCACCGAACTCCAGCAGGCTACAGAACGATTTCCTCGTCTGAAAGAACGCACGGCAGCTCTGGAGGCCGCGTTCCGAGAGTCAGATCTGGATGGAGATCAGCAGTTGAGTCCTGATGAGTTCAACACGGTTCGCGAACGTCTTCGTCGGCGATAATGGCTTTGACCCTCAGCCTGCCGGAAGACTCATGTGCCATTGCCGTCTGTGCTGTTATCCCGGATCCTGTATTTGCCTCGCCTGTTTCGACAGAAAGCACTTCGATGTTCATGTCGCAAAGACTGTTTGTGAGAATGCTGGTATTGCCGCTGCTGCTGTGCCTGACAGGCAACGTGGCCCTCTGCCGGGAACCTCAGATTCGTAAGTGGACCGTTGATGGTGTTGCACGGGAGGCACAGGTTTACCTGCCGGCAGACGCGGAAACAAAGCCCGCACCTCTGGTGTTTGGTTTTCATGGACACGGAGGAAGTATGTCAAACGCGGCAAAAACCTTCCGGATTCATGAGTTATGGCCCGAGGCCATTGTCGTGTATATGCAGGGGCTGAAAACGCCCGGACAGCTGACCGATCCGGAGGGGCGCAGGTCCGGTTGGCAGAAAACAAGTGGTGATCAGCAGGATCGCGATCTGAAGTTCTTTGACGAGGTCCTGCGGTCTCTCCGGAAGGAATTCCGCGTCGATGACGCCCGGATCTATTCAACCGGACATTCCAACGGCGGTGGCTTCACCTATTTGCTGTGGGCGGAACGTGGCGATGTCTTTGCTGCCATGGCACCCTCTGGTGCCGCTGCTCTTCGTCTGCGGGATCGACTGAAGCCGAAACCTGTTCTGCATATTGCCGGCACAAATGATCCGCTGGTGCGGTATGAATGGCAGAAGCAGATGATCGACATGCTGAAGGCCCGCCAGCAGTGTCAGGCAGGTGTACCGTGGCAGGGCAGGGCCACCCTGTTTGCATCACCGATTCATGCTCCGGTCGTGACGCTGCTGACGGAGCAGGGCCACAAATATCCCACGGGGGCCGCGGAGCTGACGGTCAGATTTTTTCAGGATCATCCACGACGAGACAGCGCTGAGCCCACAGGCTCAGCGCCACAGTCGGATGCGGTCGGGAAGAGCACTTCTGAGGGGCAGTGATCACTTCCCGTGAGCCCTGTTTTCGAGCTCTCATTGGGACGGTAAAGCGGCGCTGTTCAGGTTCCGCCAAACTCGTCGTCATAATCCGCGATCGCCGCTCGGACGACCTTTTCGGCATGAGCCCGGTCGTAGATATGGTCAATCGAGACCTGTTGTGTCGTGTCGCCTGGCATCACCTTGTAGGTGGTGAAGTAATGTCTCAATCGCTGCACCAGCGCCTGGGGAAGTTCGTCAAGGTCCTCGACGTGCGACCAGATGTTATCCTGAGCCAGCACACCAATGATCTTGTCGTCAGCTTCCCCGCCATCGATCATCTGCAGCCCACCAATGACTCGCACGTTGACGATGACTTCTGATTTGGTAATCGGTCTTTCACTCAGCACGCAGATGTCCAGTGGGTCACCGTCGCCGCGCCGGGCACGAGGCATTAATTCGGCCACGCGTTGTCCACAAAATGTCCGAGGAATGAACCCGTAGAGCGCCGGCGGCTGAGATGACGTGCGTTGCGGCCGATCAACTCGAAGGTAACCCGTCACTTTGTCAACTTCGTATTTGACCAGGTCGAAGGGCGAGATTTCGATAAAGGCGTGGACGAGGCTGGGAGGATTCGGGCCGACTTCCAGTCCATGCCATGGGTGGGGGCGCCAGCGAAAGAAAGGCTTTGGAAATGCCATGGTTGTATCCGTTGAAACAGCGATGCAGAAAACCGGATCAGAAAATCATGATCACGAAGCCACATCGCCAGAAGACTCACTTGAAAGTACCAGATCTTTACTGATCACTGGACTCTGGACGGCCAACAATGCAGAAACGCAGCAAAATTCTCAGTCCGACCGAGCCTGAATAGTTGGCTTGCGGCAGTTGTCACGAAGGCAGCGGTTGTGCCATCCCGCACGCGAACTGTGCTGTCTCAGCAGTCAAAGTAAAGCGCGAATTCGTATGGGTGTGGCCGCTGCAACACGGAGTTGACGTCCGCTTCCCGTTTGTGACTGATCCATCGTTCGATCACGTCAGGTGTGAAAACATCTCCCCGAAGAAGAAAGTCATTGTCTTTCTCAAGAGCATTGAGGGCCGCTTCCAGCGATGTTGGTGTGCACTCAAGGCCCGCCCGTTCTTCAGGTTCCAGGTCGTAGAGATCTTTATCCTGAGGCTTGCCCGGGGAAATTCGATTCTGAATGCCGTCCAGCATCGCCATGAGCACAGCTGCGGTTCCCAGGTAGGGATTGCAGGCGCCGTCCGGACAACGAAACTCCAGTCGACGCCGTGATTCGTGGCCCGAGTTCGCTGGTATTCGGATAGCCGCTGATCGATTTCGGTAGCTGTACGAAAGATTGACCGGTGCCTCAAACCCAGGTGTCAACCGTCGATAACTGTTGGTTGTCGGGCAGCAGAAGGCCAGCAGAGCGGCCGCGTGCCGCAGGATGCCGCCCATGGCGAACATTGCGGTTTCGCTGAGTCCTCCATAACCGCTGCCGGAAAACAGATACTGGTCTCCCTGGAACAATGCCAGACCCATGTGAAGGCCGGATCCATTGTCATTCCAGACCGGTTTTGGCATAAAGGTCGCCGTACGTCCATGCCGTGCTGCGACGTTGCGAACCAGATACTTCAGACGCTGAATGTTATCGGAAATCCGTACAGGCGATTCAGCTCGCAGGGAAATCTCACACTGCCCACCTGACGCGACGCCATGATGCTGTCCCTCTGTGCGAATCCCGCTGTCCTCCAGCAGCATCATGATTTCTGTGCGCAGATCCTGAAAGGAGTCAACTGGTGGCAGGGCGAGGTATCCCTCCCGATGCCGAATTGCGTTTCCGCCACCGCGCGTTGTGGTTCCCCGATTCCACTGCCCTTCGTCACTCTCGATGTAGTAAAACCCCTGCCGCTCATTCTGATCAAACCGGACACTGTCGAAAATAAAAAACTCAGCTTCCATGGAGATCAGCACACGGTCAGCAATCCCTGTTGACTGCAGGTAACTTTCCGCTTTTCTGGCGATGTTGCGAGGGTCGCGCGGGTAGGTCTGGTGAGTAACCGGGTCGCGTACGTTGCACAACATGGTCAATGTGGACTTCATAAACGGATCCACAGAGCAAGTCTGTGACTCCGGAACCACCAGCATGTCGCTTTCGTGAATCGCCTGCCATCCACGCATGGATGAGCCGTCAAAGGAAAAGCCCTGCTCGAAACTCTCCTCAGTCAGCAGCGACACCGGGATCGTGAAATGACGCTTTGAACCGCAGAAGTCAGTGAATCGCAGGTCGATCGCCTGAATCTCACGCTGCCGACACAATGCCAGCACTTCCCGCGGCGACAACTGATTCTCTGACATGCTCTCAACCTTTCTTGCCAACACATCCTGGATGCCCCTGAAGAGCAATCAACAAGGGCAATCACACTGCCCTGCGGCCATTCACTGCAACTTATCTCACCCGACACTCAATGGCGGAAAACTTCAGGTCCAATCTCTGCCTTACGCCCAAACCAGCCCGCGGTATTGCAAACGCCAGGCCGTTCTAAACAAATCAAACGCTCGTTTAGGTGTTCTTTTGTTCAGTTTTAATTAAAGAGCTCCCTTTTCTCCGACATTGTTGCCGCCAAAGAGCTCATCGTGAGCCCCGATGGGTCTGCACATTCCAAGTTGTCGTCGAAACTCTGTGATTGTCGGCGACAGCCAGCGATGGTTTTGCCTCAATTTTCGACGCGTCTGCCTTAATTCTGGTCAATGATTAAACAGGAATTCCCGACTGCTGACAATTCCCCAGACAAGATCTTCCAACACGACCCGGCGTTCGTCGGGTGTCGCTGATGCCAGCATGGCGAGGGTCTCCGCCTTTTCCTGTTCTGTCGGAGCCCGCGAAAGACATGTCAGAAAGACTTCCCGTACCAGTTGATCATCGGTGGGGATATCCCGGAGCCAGCGTCCCAGACGATTCTCAGCAACGGCCAGTTTTCCGTTGAGCGTGTCACCATTTGAAAGGTGGAGCACCTGGACCATGCTTGGTTCATCCGAACGTTCGCATTCGCAGGTGATGCGCCGCTGGTTTCGTCCGAATGTCTGCAGAAAGTAGGACTCCACAGCGGAATCCTTCAACTGGATGGCCCGAGTTCCCTTGGGGTAAGCGTCCGTGGGTTTAAAGTCGGCTCCCGGGTAAACGATGCGAGTAAACTCGGTGGGAACATCGGTCACCTGAGCGACGGCATCCAGTAGTACTTCGGCCGGAAGACGTCTGGGAAAGAATCGGGAATACTGTCTCTGGTCGCCATTGTTCTCCGGAAGCGTTTCACTGCTGCGCTGCCAGCTTTCAGATTGCAGTATGGCACGCATCAGTGCTTTGAGGTCAAACTTCTGCTGGACGAGATAGTCAGCTGCCGCGGTCAACAGTTCTTCGTTGCTCGCTGGGTTGGATGCCCGCATGTCGTCGACCTGTTCTACCAGCCCCGCACCAAAGAAGTTCTTCCAGACACGATTGGTGACAGATCGGCTGAAAAGTCGATTGTCGGGTGCCGTCAGCCAGTCGGCAAGGTACTCACGGCGGTCTCCCGGGGCGTCAAAAGCAATCGGATTTGCATCCAGCGGTGCCGGAGGTTGTGGCTTGCCGGTGCGAGGCTGAACCAGTTCTCCGGCGGATGCCGTGACCAGGGTTCGTTTGCCGTCTCCATTTCTGGAGTCGCCTCCCCAACCCTTCGCACGGACTCGGGAAAACAGATTTGCGAATGCGTAGTACTGGTCGTTCGTCCATTTTTCAAGCGGATGGTTGTGGCATCGAGCACAACCGATGGAGAGCCCCAGAAAGGCCTGGCTGACATTTTCAGCCATGTCCTCAGGAGCCTGATGCCGTGCAAAAAAATTGGTGGCACCGTTTTCAAAGCTGGATCCTCGCGAGGTGACCAGTTCCCGGACGAATTGATCCCACGGCTGATTTGCAGCAACACGATCATGAATCCATTGGTACCAGGCCTGAATCGCATCGGGACGTAATTCTGTCCCGTTCAGCAACAGCAGATCTGACCAGCGATAAGTCCAGTAATCGACAAACTCAGGACGATTCAGGAGCGACTCAATCAGGAGATCGCGTTTGTCCGGTTGTGTGCTGGCAAGGAATTCCTGAACTTCCTGCGATGTTGGAAGCGTCCCGATGGTGTCCAGAAATGCTCGCCGCACGAAGACTTCATCTGAACTGCGAGGTGATGGTTTCAGGTGCAGACGCTTCAGTTGTTTCAGCACCAGGTCGTCAATGAAGTTTCTGCGAACTGCTGTTGCGTAAATTTCGTCGGGGATCTCATTCGGATAGGGGACTGTGATTCCCGCAATCGCAATCTGACTCGAAAACCATGCGGTGACTGCGCCTTCGCCGGAGCCAACAACCGTTACCAGCCCGTTTTCATCAACTGTGGCGACAGCCTCCGCTGCGGCAGAGAATTTTGCGAGGTGGGTCACATCCTCGACTCGGCCGTCCGAATAGTGGGCGCGAACGATCAATGGCTGTTTGGCACCCGGGCTGAGAACGGTACGGGCCGGCAGGATTTCCAGATTTTTCAGTTGCGCATCGGATTCCACTGGCGGGCTGGCCCCATTGGCGATCCACTCAGACAGAATCTGATAGTAAACGGTGTCCGGCTTGAGTTTCAGTCCGCCCTTGTGAGGCAGGGCCATCGACGGTTTTGTCAGTAACAGGCTTGCCGCAGGTTCCTGAATATCCACCCGCCGTCCAAGCTGCTGTTGCACAATGGTGAAATAATCCCGCTCCGGGTCGTAACCTCGCAGGGAAATTCGAAACCCACCCTTTCCAGCCAGCGCGCCGTGACAGGCGCCCGAGCTGCATCCAAGTCTTGCCAGAACCGGTTCCACATGATTCCGAAAAGACCAGTGAAATGGCTGATCCATTCCCGTGACGGTCACGGACTGCTCGGCAACGATGCTGCCAAATGCGGACGCGCGAATGGTTGCCGTCCCGTTGCTGACAGGAATCAGGGTCTGCTGTTCAATGCGTACAACGTCCGGGCGATCACTGGTCAGTTCGGCAGACTCCGCCCACCGAATCGCTTCATCATTCCGGTAAACCTGAGGCAGAATACGATGACGAGATTCCGGACCTGACAGAGTCACTTCCTGTGGCAGAATTCGCATCGATTCCTGTGCATCTGCCAGCTGACCAAGGATCATGCACACAACCACGGACGGCAGAACCTGTGACAAATGCATCATCAACCTCACTTACCCGATTCTGGTGAAATAACAGTTGCCGTTCCAAAGGCATTTGCGCCGTTCAGATCTGAATTTTCAGCCATGTCCTGCGACAGCATTTCCGGAATGTGCCCACGATAACAGACACGTCATCAGTCGCACAGACACCCCGGACTGTTCTGAGGCCTTCCATCGGAGGTCCAGTAGCGCCCGACGCCTTTCGGAAGACGCTGTTATCAGAGAACGCAGGTGCAGGAGACAAATCAACAGCTGAATGAATTTCATGCGCGATTGCTCGCCCATGAACACAGATTACCGATTTTTTGGAGCTGGCTGCGGCGTCGGGTGTTTACAAAACGCAACCCAGCCGCAGAGACCTGCCGTCCCTTCACGTAAATATTCAGCGAGCCGCCGCCTGATTGCAACTGACACCTGCCGCAGAGGTCCGGATCTGCACAAACGCGGAAGACTGCTCCCGGCTTTCCTGAGCGGATCAATTTCCTGAATTCGTTCGAAAAACGGATTCGGCCCTTGAAACAAGGGTTGTTTTAACCGCCATGCCTCGCAAGAATCCAGTAAATTCGCGAGATATTGAGTATCGGTGTTATGTTCCCGGGGCATTTTCGTCTCCACTTACGGCGTCGGTCTGAATTGGTATTCTTCAGGTGAATATCTGTTCAGTTTCTGAGTGATCAATTCCTTTGCTGAAGCGAGTTATCAGGTGCCACTCACCGATCTTGACCGAAAACTGCTGAATGAACTGCTTGCGGGCCATGGTGGTAGCTGGAAGCAGTTCGTTGACCGTTTTTCGGGGCTGATTATGCAGGTGATCCGCCAGACGGCCAGCGCCCACAGCCTGAGGCTCACTGGGGACGATGCCGAGGATCTTTGTGCCGACACATTCTCCGAATTGCTGCAGAGTGACATGGCGGCACTGCGGAGTTTTCGCGGGAAATGTTCGTTTGCAACCTATCTGGCGGTCATCACCCGTCGAATCGTTGTCCGCAGGCTGACAGAGCATCGGTTCATGAAGGCGCTCGGGCACGTCAAGGCTCACCAGGCTGCCGTGGACTTCGCTTCCTCCGATGCTCCTGTTTCGCGACAGCTCGAGTCTCGTGATCAGGTGGATCGGCTGCTGACGTCGCTACCGCAGGATGCCGGTGAGTTGTTACGAATGATCTACCTCGAGGGCCTCAGCTATGCCGAGGCCGCTGTGCGGTTGGGGCTGTCTTTGAATTCCATTGGTCCCATGCTGTCACGTGCCAGAGTCGCGGCCGCCGTCGCGCAGCAAGATTGAGTCCATAGTCTTCGCTTCTCGGGGCGCCGGAGCTTCGCCGCCCGGCTGAATGTTTTGGGCCGCGGTTGTTGTACGGCTTCGAATGCCCGAGCGGACATCATTCTTCCGGAATCAGGAACCTGCCCAGGCTCTGTTCCTGCAGTTGGCCATCCCTCGAAATGTCGAGAAACATGACGTCAAATCCCGCCCTCTTCGCGATTTGAAGGCCTTTTTCCGGCCCCAGAACCATCATGGCTGTGGCGAGACCATCCGCGGTCATGCAGGACTCGTGAATCACAGAAACGGCGGCCGGCGGGGCCTCGACAGGGCGCCCTGTTTTAGGGTTCAGTACGTGCGAGTACTTCTGGTTGTTAATCACAAAGAAATTGCGGTAGTCTCCGGATGTCGCAATGGATGTTCCCGTCAGCTCGATGACCTTGTGAAGTCCGCCCAGTGGAGATTCTACCCCCAATCGCCATGCGTCGCCATTAGCCTTCGGCTCGCCAGCTCGATTTTCCCCACCCACGTCGACCACCCAGGATTTTATGCCCCGTTCATTCAGCAGGTTCGCGATTCGGTCTGCCGCGTATCCGGGAGCCAGTGCGTTCAGGCTGATCTGGATCTCCGGAAGCGACTTTCGCAGGGCAGGTGGGTGCATGCGGACGTGAATATGCTGCGTCCCCATGGTTTTTAGTGCGGCCTCGATTTCTGCAGGCGCCGGGACACGCCGGGACTTGTTTCGCCCAAACCCCCACGCTTCTATGAGCGGCGCGATGGTGATCTCCAGGGCTCCCTCCGTCAATGTATGCAGCCGCTTTGCCTCAGCGGTCACAAACGCGAGGTCGCGACTGACCGCAATCCACTCAGTACTCGAACTCTGATTGAAGCGAGTGATCTCTGACCGATCGTCCCAGGTGGACATTTGCGAATTGAGTTCCGCAAACAGACGCTCCATCTCATCCTGCAGGTTTTCAGGATTTATGACTCCAGGCGAATCAATCACAACGGAGTAATAGGACCCCATCGTCTTTCCGGAAATCCGCAGCGGCTCCTGCCCAGCAGACTGCTGAATACTCGCAACAAACACCCAGACACTCAGCCACACAACACGCATACGACGCTCCTTAACAACTCGCAGTATGACGGGAACTTCACAGAATCAAAGCAAAAAAACAGCTGCTTCACAACAAGTGCCATGCACCTTGACAATGGGAAATGACCGGCTAAGATCTACCCACCCTTGCTTCGGAGCCTCTATCATGCCGCGCGTTAACCGTCGAGAAATCCTGGCTGATTCAGAAATTCAGGTGTTTCATGTGGTCAATCGGTGTGTTCGCCGGACAAACCTGTGCGGCCGGGATCCACTGTCGAAAAAGGATTATTCCCATCGCCGCGAGTGGGTGCGGCAGCGGCTGGAGTTTCTGGCGGGTGTGTTTGCCATTGAAACGCTCAGCTTTGCAGTCATGGGGAATCATCTGCATGTGGTTGTTCGTACCCGCCCCGACGTTGCTGCCGCGTGGTCGGATGATGACGTCGCTCGACGCTGGTGGGCCTTGTTTCCAAGGCGAAAAAATAAGGATAAATCTGCGGCGGTGCCCACTGAGGAAGAGTTGCAGCAGATGTTGAACAGTCCTGCTGTAATCAGGGAGAAAAGACGGCGGCTCTCGAATCTGTCGTGGTTTATGAAGTGTCTGTGTGAGTGGATAGCCAAGCGGGCAAATCAGGAGGATGAAGTGCGAGGGCACTTCTGGGAAGCTCGTTACAAGGCGCAGCCACTGCTGGACGAAATGGCCATTGCTGCCTGCATGGCCTACGTCGATCTCAATCCTGTGCGTGCTTGCCTTGCTGATAGCCCGGAGGCCAGTGATTTCACCAGCGTTCAGGCTCGTGTTCGCGATCGTCATGAATCCCGTAAATCGCGCACTGCGGCAGTGCAGGCGGTGGAGTTGGAGCATGGTCGGCATGCTGGTTGGCTGGCTCCGGTTGAGTTGAGTCCAAAACAAGCGGTGGCTCGGGAAAAGTCGACGGAGCGGCGATCCAGCAACAAGGGATGCCTCTCGATGTCGCTGGATCAGTACCTGCAACTTCTGGACTGGACCGGGCGGCAGTTGCGGCGAGACAAGCCCGGGGTAATTTCCGGTGAATTGAAACCGATTCTGGAGCGATTGGACTGCACTGTTGATTCGTGGCTGGATCTGGTTCGCAACTTCCGCAAACGTTTCCGTACGGAAGCCGGACGCCCGAATTCGCTCGCCGGGGTCAGCGCCCTGCGCCGAGCCTGCCGAACAGGTAGCCCCCCCCACTAGCCTTGCCGGTCGACAATGTGTTGGCTGTTCTGATGTGGCGAGACGGTGTAAGCGGCTTGAACGCTTCGTCGTCTGAATAGCGCCCGCACAGTCAGAGTTGATGACACTGGCCCATCGGCCAATGACGACGTCGGTTTTTTGAGGCGAAATGCCGTGTCGGGTTCGAAAATACCTCCTGACACGAGGAATCTCGCGCACATCGGAGTGGTTCAATCGACTTCGCAATGGCATCAATGAGTCCGAGATACTGAAACTGAAAAATATTCATACAGGTGCATGGTACCTGAGAGCCCTGAGATTTTGATTGTGCGTTGCCGGTTGTAAATTACGGGGCTAGAATCCGGATGTGGTCACGGGGCGGAGTTGTGACGGCTGGGGGTGGGAATGATGAGAATTCCGGGGGACCGATGTCTGAACCTGGTAATCCTGATGCTGGGACTTGGTGCGACCGGCTGTGGATCTGCGGAACCACGGAATGCGGAAGTGGCAGCGGTGCAGGAATCGAAGGCGGTCGATGTGCCGGGGCCGGCAGCCTTTCAGTCAAAGCCGCTGACAGACGAGGAGTTGGAATCATTTGCGAAGCAGATCGACAGTGCGGTCGCCCATCTCAGCTCGAACGAACTGGGGGCATTGTTGTCGCCCGAGTTACTGACGCGGGAGATCCTTCAGGGAATCAGGTTATCCGAGGAGGATCGAAGTGGTTTCCTGGAAGCGGTGCGAGACGCCTTTCAGGGTGTTTTTGCCGATGTTCTCAAGGGCTGCGGTTCCGGCGGTGATTATCGATATGTTCGCACCATCAGGCGCGGCGAGCAGAGATCGCTTCTGTTTCGGCTGAGTCTTCCGGATTCAGCGGGACTGAATTATCACGAACTGATTGTCATGCGGGGTGCAGATGAGCGACCGCGGATCGCCGACCTGCTGATCTGGAAGACGGGGCAAAGGCTGTCCCGAACCTATAGGATCGCCAACCTTGAATCACTCATTGAGTCTGGCGGTTTACCTGCAGACCTGCCGGAAAGTGATCGACTGTGGCTGCAGCACGGCGCACAGGTCAGGACGATGCAAGAACTCACGAAAGCGGGTCAGCATTCTGAGTCACTGACACTCTTTCAGAGTCTTCCGGAGGCATTTCAGCGGCAACCGGAAGTCTTGCAGGCGCGGTGGGAAGCCGCGGTTGGCGCCGGCGGGGCCGCGCTGACTGAGGCTGGTGATGCCTATCAACGGCATTGGGCGGACGATCCATCGATGCCATTCCGTGAGCTGACACTGCATGAGGCGGCGGGGCGGTGGTCAGAAATGATTGAAGCAAGCGACAGAATTCAGCGTTCAACGGAAGACGCCTACGCTGCAGTTCTCAGAGTAAGGCCATTGCTTGAGCTGCAACAAGTTGACAGTGCCATGGACGCGATTCGCAGTGCCCGCACGGCCGCCGAGGCGGATCCCGGAGTTTACTGGCTGCAACTGGAAGTTCAGTTGCGGCGGGGAAATCACGGGGAAACGGCAAAGCTGCTGACGGAAATGCAAAGTCGATTCGACCTCGATTTCAGCCAGCTCCAGCAAATTCCCGACTCCTCCGCATTTCTGGCTTCTGCAGAAGGCCAGCGTTGGCTTGCCGAGCGAGCTCAGGCGGCGTCGCCGGAACCATCCGGTAGTCCTGCGGAGTCTCCGGAATCAATCGACGCCCCGAAACAAACGGTTCCGTGATACGCACCGGCCGCCGGGACTCATCGGCGAAACTGTTCATTTCCGTCGTTTGACATCCCGGAGATGATCCTGCTCGGCATTTGGTTTAGAGTTTCGGGAGCAATCAGTGGAATGCTATGACGCACCGGCACTCTGGGATCTGGCATTTTCAGACGAGACACGTCCTGAGGCGGATTTTCTGCAATGGATGATTGAAAAGTCCCTGCAGCTGAAGACAGCCAGTGTGCTGGAGATTGGCTGCGGCGGTGGTCGGCAAGTCGTGGAGATGGCAAGACGCGGATTTCAGGTGACAGCGCTTGACCTGAATTCGGAGTGTGTTGCGGAGACGCGTCGCAGAGTCCGGCGACGGGGGCTGCAGGCCACTGTCATCGAAGCCGACATGGCGGACTTTCAGCTGCCGCAAGCTTTTGATCTTGCCCACTGCCTTGTCAACACGTTTCGTCATCTGACAACGGAGTCCGCAGCGCGGGCACATCTCCAGTGCGTCGCTCGAGCATTAAAACCCGGGGGCCTGTACGTTCTGGGATTTCATCTGCTGCCACCAGACGCACTGGAAATGGACTGTGAACGCTGGACTCTGGTACAGGGACGTCGGCGAGTCACTACAACTGTCCGGGTGCTGGATTTTTCAAGAAGAAAACGTATCGAGATCGTCCGATTTTCCCTGAAAGTTACGACGCCGAAACGCGTGCTTCGGCTGTCCTCGGACCATCAACTGCGGATCTATCGAGCGGACCAGTTTCGGTCGCTGTTACGCACTGTCCCCGAGTTCGAACTCACCGGCGTCTACGACTTCTGTTACGATCCGGAGCAGACCTTCCCGCTGGACGACCAACTCGGTGACACGGTCGTTGTCCTGAAGAAAGTTTGCCGGAACGAATGATCTCACGCGAAATTCCGTGAGCGTCAGCCCCCTGCCGACTCGCCGAACTCTATAATTCACCCGGATGCGGTGAGACCGATGCCGGTTCTGGTGGCCAGCACCGACCATCGACTGCAGTGACCAAACTGACCAGCGAGTGTTCCGGGAAGAAGAATGCTCTATGGGAGCCAACAGTTTCTGAGTGAACTCGCGGCACTGTTCAGCGCGGTTTTCAATCCTACACACTGATGGAAGAACAAATTGTGACGCGGGCGGACGACATTGCTCTGGAGGGTGTGCGAGTCAACAACCTGCAGAATCTGACGCTGAAAGTCCCCCACGAGGCACTGGTGGTGATTTGCGGAGTCAGCGGGTCTGGCAAAAGCAGTCTGGCGTTTGACACGCTGTACGCTGAGGGACAGCGGCGGTACGTCGAAACCTTCTCGCCCTCGGCCCGACAATTTCTTGAACGTGTGGAACGTCCGGCCGTGGATCGAATTTCCGGCTTACCTCCGGCCGTTGCCATTCAGCAGATGGCCAGAGCGGATTCCTCCGGGGGAACTGTCGGGACACGCACAGAAATACTCGACGTCCTGCGCATGTTCTTTTCCCGTTGTGGTGTGCCACATTGTCCAGACTGCCGGATACCGATTCAGTCAGCTTCGGCCGAAGAGCTGGCGAACGCGGTCAGCACGCAGCTTGCCGGCGTCCGTTTGATGATTGGAGTGGCCGTCACGAAAGCATTGCTTCCGCAGGCCAGTCAACCGGAATCGTGGCTGAAGCTGGGGCTGACGCGTGCCGTCGTGGGGGGATCCATCCGGCGAATTGAGGAGTTGCAGAGCCTTCCCGAAGACGAGAGTACTCTGCTGATTTTTGACCGACTGCAGGGATCCCCGAGTCAGCCGGAGCGACTGCGAGAAGCGATTGACGCCATCTACCGTATCGCTGACCAGGGAATCATGCTCAGCGAGCAGGCCATGCCCTCCTCTGCAGACTCACCCCTGCAGATTGACAACGTGCGCTGGTATCGAACTGGTTTTTCGCGTCACCAGCATTGTTCACGGTGTGACCGTGTGATCCCTGGATTGACACCCGAACATTTCAGTTTCGGATCGCCGCTGGGAGCCTGTGAACGCTGTGAAGGTACGGGAACCCACGTCACGGAAATGTTGACGGTCCCAACAGCATCCACACGTCCTCGTCGGCGAACGGAAACTCAGGAACCGCAGACATGTCCCGGTTGCGACGGCACACGACTGAATGCGGTTGCGGCGGCCGCGCGATGGCATCAACGCACTCTGCCCGATGTCTGTGCCATGGAAGCGACGGAGCTGCTGGTCTGGTTTTGCGAGGCGTGGGACGCGCTGGACGAGCACCTGCAAAGATCAACGCAACCGGCCTTCCAGCAGGCGGTCCGGCGACTGAAGCTCCTGCTGGACTGCGGCCTGGGATACCTCAGCCTGTCACGTTCTCTTCGAACGCTTTCCGGCGGAGAAGCCAGACGAACTACGCTGTCGGCCGCCCTCGGGTCCGGGTTGACGGGAACGCTTTACGTCCTCGATGAACCGACACAGGGCCTGGACTCCGGGGACACTCATCGAGTCCTTTCGGTTTTGAGGCAGTTGCAGACACTGGGGAACACGGTCGTCGTCATTGAACACGATCCGGTCGTCATTCTTGCGGCTGATCACCTGATCGAACTGGGTCCGGGGGCAGGCGACGAGGGTGGGCGGATTGTTTTTGAGGGATCACCGGAATCGCTCCTGAAATCTGAGACACTGACTGGCCGAGCCCTGCAAGCCTTTATCAGCGTGGATCGTGAGCGACGGCTACCAGCGCCTCTGACCGATCACACACAAACCAAACTCACGGCGTTGACGGCCCCAGTGAGTGGGCCGGAGGGCGTCGCTGAGCTTCGCAAGCGTCGACAACCGGAACACTGGTTGACACTGAATGGCGTCAGCTGCCACAACATCAGAAATCTCAGCCTGGAACTTCCCCTCGGCGTGCTGTGCCTGGTGACGGGAGTCAGCGGCAGTGGCAAGAGTTCGCTGATTGCGGACAGCCTTTATCCCGCGCTGGCACAGTCGCTGGGCCTGAAGTCACCCGATCGAATGGCGGCGGGAGTTGTGAAAGCACTGCGCGGCCACGACAGCCTTGAGCAGGTGCTGCTGATGGAACAGAACCCCGTCCGCCGATCGACTCGCAGTATTCCTGCCACGTGGCTGGGTGTGTTTGATGAGATTCGCATTTTGCTGGCAGAAACTCACGAGTCGCGAAAACGCAATTACTCGCGGGCGATGTTCAGTTTTAACGCGGCGAAAGGGGGCCGGTGCCCGGTGTGTGAAGGACGGGGCATGGTCACGGTCCCTATGCAGTTTCTGGCGGACATTGAAACAGTTTGCGAAGAGTGTCAGGGGAAACGTTTTCGACCGGAAGTTCTGGAGATACGCTTCCGTGACCGCAGTGTGGACGACATCCTGCAGATGACCTCAGAGCAGGCGTTTCGCTTCTTCAGCGGACACTACCGAATTCAGACAAAACTGAATGCCATGCGGCAGTCCGGACTGGGATATCTGCGTCTGGGGCAGGCCTTGAGTACCCTTTCCGGCGGAGAAGCACAGCGGCTTCGTATCGCTGCGATGTTAGCAGGCATTCCCATTGAAGAAACGGACAATGCGGCAGGCAATCGCAAGCCGGCGAAACTGATGCAGGCTGGCAGAACCTTGTTTCTGTTTGACGAGCCGTCGAGTGGGCTGCATCCCCATGATGTGGATGGCCTGATTCAGTGCCTGGACTTCCTGCTGCAGACAGGGCATTCAGTCATCGTGATTGACCATCACAGGAGTCTGATTCGGCATGCGGACTGGATGCTGCAAATGGGCCCTGGTCCCGGACAGCGGGGGGGCCGGATCATGTACTCCGGCCCCATCCCCAGCGGTGAACACAGCGCCATCGGGGGGCAATAACACGATGAATTGCGAGCAAGGGTCTGAGGAATTTGGCGGAGATTTCTGATAGACTACCGGAGCGAGGCAAGCAGGGATTCTTCCGGAGAGACTATCCGGAAAATAGTGATCTCAGAAGGGTGAGAAGAGCGTTGGGTGACGCACACGACACAGAGAGACAGGAAGAAGCATCACGTGAGCAGTCACGACGACTGAGTCTTCACGGAAGTCGTCCGCCTGTGGAGATTGAGGGCTACAGCATCGTTCGTCAGCTTGGGACGGGCGCTTACGGGGTGGTCTGGCTGGCCAGAGAGGATCGGACGGGGCGCATGGTGGCCATCAAGTTCTACCCGCACCGTCGGGGTCTGAACTGGTCAATGCTCAGTCGTGAAGTTGAAAAACTGGCAGCCGTCTACACATCGCATAATATCGTGCGACTGTTGGACGTGGGGTGGAATTCTGATCCACCCTACTTTGTCATGGAATACGTCGAGAACGGTTCGCTGGGCAACTACCTTGCACGCGGGGTCCCCACAGTCGACGAGTCGATCCGGATCATCAGAGAGGTCTGCAGCGCGCTTGT
>JALQWE010000701.1 GCA_023258825.1 Planctomycetaceae bacterium
TGTGCTGACGCGAATCCGTCCCATTCGGAAAACGCCACACCATCAGCAGCCGAGTTGGCCAAGCCCGCGGTTGCGACTCCCGTGATTGCGGTACCGGAATCATTGCCGGCCGCGGAACGAAATGCCTTCGACGCCGCCGTCGAACACGGGGCTCGCGCGGGCTGGTTATCACCGATTCCGCTGCAGCCCAAGCGTCAGGCGGTACGAGCAAAGCAGACGGAACGCCGAGCCTCAAACAAGGGCTGTCTGTCGCTGGGCCTTGGCGAATACCTGCAATTGCTGGACTGGACAGCCCGGCAAATTCGTACGGGAAAACGAGGAGCGACGCCAACAGAACTGGCCCCGGTGTTTGAGCGACTGAAGATTTCAGCGGAGTTGTGGGTGGAATGTGTCACGCATTTTCATAAATGGTTTCGTTCCAGTGTCGGCCGCCCCAAATCGATGACCACGAACGCTGAAACTAAAGGCCACAACAGAGCCATCAGCATCAACGCTTCACGCCGGGTCTTTGCGTAGCACAAAACAGATCAAGTACACCCAGATGCTCCACTGCAGTGGGCTTTGACATGAACGCGACGCTGGAGGACTTCCGTTCAGAAGACTTCTCCGTTTTCTGTCCAGAAGCCCGCCATGTCCGCAGGATACCTCATCGCCCACGGCGCTCGATGAACAAGGCGTTTCAAGCGGTGCCATTCATAAGAAATCACGTGGCCCGGCCAGGCATTGCTTCGCTGGAAAACAGTCGGTTGCCATCCTCATGCAACAGAGAGTCTCGTCCTAGCTAACTCAACACGGTTACAAACGTTTACAGGTCATCGTTACTCGCCGATATCCTCATTCCACAACTCTGGCTTCGACCGAATGAACTCCGCCATCAGCCGCTGGCACTCCGGATCATCGGCATCTTCGAGCATCACACCTCTGGAACGCAGATATTCCTCCGGGCCGCGAAACGAGCGGTGCTCGCCGATGACGATCCGTGGAATTCGGTAAAGCAGTACAGCTCCTGAACACATGTCACACGGTGAGAGCGTAGAGTACAGAACGACCCGGCGATAGTCATCTGCCCGAAGCCGGCCGGCATTTTCAATGGCATCCATTTCCGTATGCAGAATGGCACTGCCCTGCTGAATTCGCCGGTTATGTCCGCGTCCCACAATTTCGTCATCAATCACGAGGACAGCCCCGATGGGAATGCCCCCTTCGCGAAGCCCTGTTCTCGCCTCTTCAATAGCCGCCTGGAGAAATGCGGTACGGAATCCGGATGACATACTGGAGTCTTTTTGCTGCAGGTTTCGATTGAGACAACAATTCCCCGGCACCCGCCAGGCAATTCGAAGCGACAAACGTGGGAGCACGCTGCATTCGTTCGCAAACGGTTGCGAAATTCTATCCCGCGACCGGTTCACCGGGTAGCATGTCATCAGGAGAAGTCGTCATGCGTTACTCCGGCTGGATTTCCATCATCACTGGGCTGCTGATCACCGGAATGATCATACTCTGGCTGATCACTCCCTCACTTCCACGCCCGGGACAACTACCCGGAGATATCCGCATCGAGCGAGAACATTTTCGGTTTTACTTTCCGCTGACGACCTGCCTCCTGCTCAGTCTGCTGATCAGTGGTATCCTCTGGCTGGTGCAGTACTTCTCCAGGTGACCTCAGATAGGGGTAGCTGACGATGTCCAATCAGATTCAAGTGATCAGTCCGTACTGGTATTCCGGCACATGGGTTTTTGACGATCCGTCGACAGCACTGGTTCAGGAACCGTTCGTCAGCGGCGTGCCGGAGATGATCAATGAACTGGTCGCTGACATCCCAAACGCTCGGCAGGGTTTTCGCCTACTGTTCTCCCCCGCTCCTTTTCCAGGTTTTCAGCGTAAACTGACATGGGTCAGGCCAGAATTTGACGGCAACTGGTATCAGATGGAACAACCAAAGATGGAGGGCTGGCTATGTCCCGCATTGTTTCGATACTTCAGTGTCGCGCCGCCCGTGCTTTACGTGAAGGCAGAGGAACTCCTGTAAGCGACGCCTACACATCTGAGGACTCCGCTTGACCAGGTGGTTTGCGTTTCCATTTCGGAGCGATAACGAATCAATGATGCGAACGATCGGGTTTTGCAGAGACGAACGGCGGTCTGCGGAGTTTCCTTGTCGAAGCCTTCACGGCAGCCCCCCAACGTGAGGTCGGGACTGGTATGAAGTCAGGACCGGTCGGCTCACCGTGATTTTGTCCGGGCTGCGGGGCGGCCGTCAAGGCGCTCAAGCCCAGGCCCCCCAGGGCGATCACCCCCACGCTGGCTGCCACCAGGCGCAGGGCGCGCCGGGGGCGTGTGGCCTGAGAAATCTGCATGCTCAAGGCTGCACCAGCGTC
>JALQWE010000702.1 GCA_023258825.1 Planctomycetaceae bacterium
GTAGACGTTGCGGGTGCAGGTCACCGGGATTGTTTCGGTGCACTGGTCGTAGACAGTTTTGGTGCAGGTGTACTGCTCCGTCTCCCAGACCACTTCCTGTTGAACACCGCAGTTCTGCGGCTCGGCGCCACATCGCGCTGCAACAAAATCTCCGCAGGGAGAGCAGGCGGCTGTCGGAAGGCCGAGGAATCCACCCTGTCCGAGCAGTCCGGCCATCAAAATTCCGCTGTTCAGCAGCACGGCAACTGCAGCAGCGGCTCCCAGCATGAGCCTTTTCATTGCCTTACCTCAACTAATTCTGATGAGTGAAACGTGAACCACGCAAAGTCACGGAGTCCTGTCGGTACTTTCGTCGTTCACATTTGCACGACTTGATTATCGGAAGTGATGTGCATCACGGTTGTCCGAGAAGCACAATCTGCCGTTGAATAATCCTCAGGACCGAAACAAGCGAGAAACCCATTGCTCGGGGTTTCCAGCAGATCGCGGTGTGGAAGATTCAACCATGCTGCCAGAGGTGGGTTTCGGTTGAACGGCGTCGAAGGCGACGACACCGTTTTGAAGCCGTCTTCTGGCAGACTTCTCCGTTCGAGAATACTCGAAATGGCCGCCGAATTGCTCGACTGAAATGCGGGATCTGGCACTTATTCCGTGGGTGTCCGGGACAGAGTGGACACTTCCTCGGCAAATTGCGCCGGGTCAGTTGTTGACCCGGCGGATTTTGCTATACTTCCTCAAGACAAGGCGTCAGAATGACGAAAACAAGCTTCGTCAAAGTGATTCACTTTGTCCGGCAGAATTTGCCAGTTTGGCGGCGTAGCTCAGTTGGTTAGAGCAGCGGAATCATAATCCGCGTGTCGGGGGTTCAACTCCCTCCGCCGCTACTCTTTCATAGTCGATGGGCCGGGACAGTCATTGCAGCGTATGCCGCATGATTGTCCCGGCCTTTCGTTTTTACTGCCTGCGGCAGTGACAGAAATCGGTCCGGTCCTGCGTTCGATTCGGGATCTCGCTTCTGGCAATTTCTGCCGGTGATGGATCCGCAGGCCCGGGACTGTCAGTCTTCTTTTGCGGAACCGATCGTTGGACTTCACCACAACCGGGGCTACCCAATATTCCAGTCCCCCGAACATCTCTGGCGATGACCACCGGGTCGCAGCTTCCTGAGAACGCTGTCTGTCTCCATCGAGTTCTGAAGCGCCAGAGTCAGGGACCTATTCGGCGAGAGCCTTCTGGAAGGCGGCTTCCGGCAGAGCTTTTCCGGTAAGCAACTGAAACGTGATCTTTAGTTGCTCAACAAAGACCGACGTGGGATCAAGATACTTCGCCCCTCGCAAAGTCGCCTCGCGGGCAAATTCTGACCCGGTAAGTCCCCCACTCAGATCGACAATTGTCTGGCGTTCTCGAATGATTGAAGGATTCAGCTGTCCTTTTCCGAGGCCGCAGGCTGTGCCGAAGTCTGCGATCACGACCGTATCCGCCCTCAGATCAAACACCGCATTCCATTGCACATGACGAACCCCTGCCTGGCGGGCGATGGTGGCGGCGGAGTTGTCCGAGAAACCAGCAATGCTGACCGCAGCGCCTTTTCCAGCAAAGAATCTGGCAAGGTCGAGCGCAGACTGAGATTGTCCAAGAATGGTCACGGCTCCGCGGCCAGTCCAGTCGTCTGCTCCCGTGACTGCTCTGCCGACGATGTCAATCGCCTGACAGGCAGTGCTGACGCCTTTCCAGCCCTGGGACGTCTCCATGAGCACATCGGGACGGCCGCCACCTGCATCTGCGGTCGCTGGAACTGTGATCATGGACGTCAGGTCTCCCCGCCATGCCGGGTCAACGATCAGAGCATTGATCTTCAGCTTCTGCAGCATTCCGGGGAATTTTTCAATCGCGCCGGGAAGCAGCGGCAGGCAACGAATTGGTTTCTCCATCTCCTGAAACGCGGCATTGAAGACACGAGCGGTAATGTTTTCTGACATGCCACTGCCGACAATTCCCAGAAATCGTGTCTTTCCACCGATTTCATCCCAGTGATAGTCTTCTTTCAGTTGCCACACGGTGGGCTGATTTTCAAATGACTCCATCCCGCGTTCCAGCGCTGCATAAATCCATGGCGACCCGTATTTGCGACCGAGAAGAGAGAACGTCAAACCGGATTGTCCGAGGCCGATGCCCACGATGGGAAGATCGCGTGGCTGCGTGACAGCGGCGAGGAGTGGCCATGTGGCATCGAGATCTTCCGTCAGCCATGTGAACTTGACCGCGTCAGCCTTTGCGTTGCGACATTCTTCGAAAATGCTGTCGATTCGTGACAGTGGACGATTCAGACTTGAATACGAGACGACTCTTTTTGTCTGTCCAAACCTGGGGATACTTTTT
>JALQWE010000703.1 GCA_023258825.1 Planctomycetaceae bacterium
GACGTGGACTCTCTATCCGCCCGACGATCCCACATCGCCACTGCATTGCCAGAGGGCTCCGGCGCCATCGGCCGAAGCCCCCGCATGCCCAATCCAATCAACAGACTCAACGCCAGCACACTCACCAAAACTGGTACCAGTCGCCCCGCACCTCGACGACGCAACGCTGCCGAACCAATGTCCGATACTTGCTTCGGAACACGAAAAACATCCCGCTCCAGCGGCGTCCGCGGTTGCCCCTGTAACCCCCGCCGTATCCGATCCAGCCCCGCCAGGATCTCTGAAACCTCACCAGCCCGCCCGACACACAACTCCTCAAGCTCCGCTGACTCAGCCGCAGATAATTCGGAGTCATACTGAGCCGATAACAACTCCAGAAGGCGTTCCGGTTTGTCTGCTGCGGAGTATGTGTTGTCCGGGGAAGTGCTCATGGAAGCGGCTTGGCAAGGAAGGAAAAGATTGCGCAGGAAGATCAAAACCGGCGGGAACTCACGACTCATCACGGACTGCACCGTTCTGGCTTTCACCTGACCACAGTGCAGCAATTCGCTCCTCAACGGCCAGTTGAACCCTTCAGGCGGGGCCGGCTATCCTGAGTCGCGATGGTTTGCTGACGTCGCTACGGCAGGTCGAGTTCCCGGAAAATTTGTTTTCGGGTACTTTTTCCGGAAAACGAGTCTTTTCCTGCCAAAAGTCTTTCCTGGCAGACTCAGTCGTCGGTACTAAAGAATCAATTCAAGCTCGTAATTCGGGGAAAAACCAGTATTCGCCTCGCATGCCCCATGTCCAACTCGCCCACGCCCCTCAGGCAAGCAAACGATTGGCAATCAGGCAAATCAGGACGTTTTTTGCACTGTTCGCAAGTTCGTAATGCTTCCAGGGTGCGGGTTACGAACATCCAGCTCGCATGCTGAATTAAGGCGAATGGCAGCCCGTGCCCGATGCGACACCGTTTCGGTATTCCCAGGTCAGGCCCTCTCTTCCCTTCGTTCCGGCTCAGCTACGGCCGCGCCATTCGTCCCCATCTACTCGCGTGGCCGGTGCTTCTGAATGGCCTGTATGACAAATGGATGCACCCGACCATTGGTCACAGCCATTCCCTCGTTGCTGGATAATGTCGAACCCAGCCGAAAGTTACACACCCGACCGTTGATGTCTGTGACCTGCCCCCCAGCCTCTTCCACCAGAATCACTCCGCCAGCGTGATCCCAGATCTTTTCTGCATACCCCTTGCGAGTCGGCAAGCGCAGGTAAAGATCCGCGTCACCCCGCGCGACAGCAAGGTACTTGCACTGACTGTCCATTCGCACCGGTTCCCGGTGAATCCGCAGGTCACTCGCAATCAATCCGGACCAGTCGTGCGAACTATGCCCCGACTCCACGGATTCACAGAACAAAAGCTCACTCACCTCGCTGGTGCCCGAGACCCGCACCGACATGGCCGTTGCCGAACTTTCCCACAACGGCTGCTGCCAGGCACCATAACCGCGCACTGCCCACGCCAGCACGCCCGGTTCCCCACTGCCAGGATAAGGCATGTTCGGACACCCCAGCACTCCCAGCTCAATTTGCCCATTGATGATCAATGCCAGCGAGATGGCGTACTGCTCTTTACGCAGAAAACCCTTGGTCCCGTCAATCGGATCCAGCGTCCAGAATCGCTCGGAGTAATTCTGGGCCCCACCATGATCGATCCAGTCACAAACCTGGTCCGCTGCCCCCTGGACTCCGACCCGCTGGACCTCTCGAACCACCTGATCAAGAAATTCTGCGCCCGTCGCTGCTCGCAGCTCGGCCGCCCCCTCTTCACCTATCACGGGATCGCCAGGAAATTGTTCACGCAGGTCGCGACAGATCAACGCCTGACTGCCAAAGTCCGCCACTGTCACCGGACTGTTGTCCTTCTTCGACAACGACTCCGTCGAAATCGCTGACTGCACGTTCTGGCACAGCCGCGCCGCCAGCCGAACAGCATTCCGCGCGACATCCAGTTCCCGACGATATTCCCGATTCATTTCTCTCTGCATCCCTGTTCAGAATTCACTGCACCCTGTGAGACAGCCGCCATGCAGCCCGCTCAGCGACTGCCGCGACTCAGTCTACAGCCTGCCACCAACACCTGTCACGCTCGATGTGTCGGAGTATAAACGGCGGAGAATAAGACCTCCGCTTCCAGCACCGTGGAGGCCTCGGTGCGACGAGCTTCGATCCGAAAACCATAAGGCTGACGAACAGGAACACGCAACCGCAACGATTCTTCCCCCGCCTGCTCACATTCCACCACAGGCACGCCAGCCAGCGGAGGTGACAAGGGGATGTGCAGATTGACACGCTTCTGCCCGATCGCAAACGTCGCGATCGCCGCACCCTC
>JALQWE010000704.1 GCA_023258825.1 Planctomycetaceae bacterium
GATGAGTCAGGTGCCAGCCTGTATGTGCTGCTGGATTTCAGTCGCAGCATGAATACGGAAGACGGTGTGGGCGGTGCAACTCGTCGCGAGGAACTGGTCAAGTTCATGGACAAGGCGGCCCCGTTGCTGCAGACCATCGGCAAAAAAACAGAAGTGCAGCTGCGTAATTTTGCAGATCAGCTGACGCCCACGGAAACAGTCTCAGCGGAGGCCGAGGGCCCGATGACGGCACTGGGACGGGTGCTGGAACTGTCTGCCGAAGAAATGGGCCGCAGTCGTGTTCCCGCAGTGCTGCTGCTCAGTGATGGGCGACAGGCGGCTTCCGGCAAACTGGATGCTGATCCTCTGCCGTTGGCCCGCCGCATGGGACGACTCCAGCGGCCGGTTTATTCCCTCGGCTTCGGCAGTACTCAGGCCGGAACCGCCGCGCTGGACCTCGCGTTGCAGGACCTCGATCTGTCACGCGATGTGTTTCAGGGCAACGTACTTCCCATTCGGATTCGTTTGAAAGCCGCGGGAGCCCAGGGGCAACAGGCTCGTGTCAAAGTCCTGCTGGAAAATCGTAAGGGGCTGGTGGAAGGCCAGAGTGGACCGCTGGAACCTGTGGTCGCCACAGAGTCTTCGCGTCCGCTGGCTCTGGTTCCCATCAGTGAATCTGCCGAAGAACACCTGCTGACTCTGCAGATCGTTCCAGAGCAGGCAGGTGACCTGAAACTGGTGGTCGAAGCTGAAGCCCTGCCCGGGGAAGCTCGCCAGACCAACAACCGGGTCGAGACGATCATTCGGGTGCGCCGCGGTGGTATCCGAGTCGCATGCTTCGACATCATTCGGTCGGAACAGAAGTGGCTGCGAAAGATCAATGACAGCAGTCGCATTCAACTGGACTTTCATCCGATCCGTAGCGGGGAATTCCGCGATCGCAATCAGATTCCGGATCGTTACTTTCAGCCGGGGAACTACGACGCCTACATTCTCGGAGACGTTCCGGCATCCGCATTTCGCCCCGAGCAATTGCTTAGCCTGGCACGCTGCTGCAATCAGGGTGCTGGATTGATGATGATCGGCGGCCGTGAAAATTTTGGTCAGGGCGGCTGGGCGCAGACACCCCTGGCGGCGCTGCTGCCAGTTGAGCTTCCCCCGGTGAATCAGCAACTGTCGCAGGCGCAGAAGATGTTGCCTTCGCGGGATGGCCTCGGACATTTCGTCATGCAGATCGCCGCCCCGGAACAGAATCGCAGTCGCTGGGATCAGATCCCTCCTCTGGCCGGAGCCAACGCACTCACCCTGAAAGCCAATTCACTGGCTCAGGTCCTGGCGGTGTCCACGGATGGTGCACCACTGCTGATCGGTCAGGGAACTGGTCCGGGGCGGGTTCTGGCGTTTGCCGGCGACACAACCTGGCAGTGGACCATGCAGGGCTTCGAGGAAGAGCATGCCCGCTTCTGGCGACAAATTATCTTCTGGCTCACACGCAAGGAAACAGATGATTCCCAGTCCGTCTGGATTCAGGCCAATCCACGAGATCCCGGTCTCGGCGTTCCGACGGAATTAAGTTTTGGTGCCCGCGACCCTCAGGGCCGACCGATCTCCGATGCAACTTTTGAAGTGGAGGTCACGGATCCCTCCGGACGTGTCGTGTCGGTGGTGCCGCGAGCCGCAGCCGACATGAGCCTCGCAGAGTTTCGTGAAACCCTGGAGGCCGGTGATTACTGGGCACGAGTGCGTGCCAGTCGCGCGGGGCAGGTCTTCGGCAATATTGGAGTCACCCGATTTCATGTGATGGCGCGGGATCCTGAGCTCGATGATCCCTCGTCAGACTTTGCCCTGCTCCGCGAAATCTCTCACGCCAGTGGCGGCGAGTTTCTGACAGAGCAGCAGTTGCTGGAACGGCTGGAAACCTGGGCGGATCAAGGCCTGCCAGGACTGTCTCTGAAGCGTCAGGAACGAATCACACTATGGGACAACTGGCCGACACTGCTGCTGATCATCACCGTGATGGCCTGCGAATGGGGACTGCGTCGCCGATTCGGACTGGCCTGAAAACTTCGACATCCCCCCCATCAGCTTCTGCCAACTCGTGGTTCATTCGCGGTCGCGAGATACCACGCAACATCCTCATCCGTGTGACGCACAGGTCATCCCGCTCCGTAACCGTCGCGGCTCGTCAGCAAACAACTGGCCGACAGCCCCCGTCCATGCCGATCCTACACTCTTCCATCCGTGCTGATCGGTATCCATCCGTGGTTTCACCGCCACAACAGACCTGTGCCACTACGCACGGTTTTGAATTGAATTCTCCTTTTCACAAACGCAGCAGCACAGCCTTCACTTCGCAGCCGTTGGCAAAGCCTCGGGAGCGGCAAGTTCCGG
>JALQWE010000705.1 GCA_023258825.1 Planctomycetaceae bacterium
GCCACGATCCTGCACCAGCTCGGACTGGATTCACGTCAACTGGAGATTCCGGACCGCAAACGCCTGGACATTGACCATGGGGTGCCGATGATGGCGATTCTGTGATTGGCAAGGGCGTCTGGAGACCGGGATATGAGGGCAGTAACGGTTGGAACTTGCGGGCGTGGGTGACACACAATTCGCCTGAAGCCGCACATAACGGCTGAAAATCAGTTGTTTGGCTGTGCAGAAAGCGCCATACTGGATGCGTCAATCTTTTTCGGGCCTGAGCGGAAGAGAGTCGTGTCTGAAGCATCACAGAATCCCAAACCGGCAAATAAAGTGCATCAGCTTGGTGATTACGAGCTGAAGCGGGAGCTTGGACAGGGCGGCATGGGGAAAGTCTTTCTTGCCCGCCAGATCAGCCTTGACCGGCTGGTGGCGATCAAGACACTTTCGCGGGAGTTGGCCAAAAAAGAAGGCTTTGTGACTCGTTTTGAGCGTGAAGCCAAAGCGATGGCGCGTGTGGACCATCCGAACGTCGTGAAGATTTACACGGTGGATGCGTACCAGGGCATTCATTTCGCCGCCATTGAATACATTGACGGTCAGAGCATTCAGAAGTGGCTGGACGAGCAGGGGCGGTTTTCGATCGGTGACGCGTTGCATGTGGCGATAGTGTGTGCGGAAGCATTGCGGCACGCGCATCTGGAGAACATGATTCATCGGGACATCAAGCCGGACAACATACTCGTTACGAAAAAGGGTGTTGTGAAAGTGGCCGACTTCGGGTTGGCCAAAGCGATGGATGACGACGTCTCGATGACTCAGAGTGGCACCGGTCTGGGGACACCGCTGTACATGGCGCCTGAGCAGGCTCGGAACGCCAAGCATGTGGACAGCCGGGTGGACATTTACGCTCTGGGAGTCACCCTTTATCACATGCTGACGGGCAAACTGCCGTATTCCGGCAAGACCACGTTGGAGGTGGTGATGGCCAAGGAGAAGGGGACCTACGCATCAGCACGCAGTGTGCGCCCCGAGATTCCCGAGAAGCTGGATCTGATTCTGGACAAGATGATGGCTCGTGATCCGGCGCATCGACACAAGTCGTGTGAAGAGGTGTTGAAGGATTTGACGGGACTGGGCCTGCACTCTGAGACGCTCAGCTTTATGAATTCCGCGGATCTCGCCCCGGGTGCGCGGCTGGCGGGAAATCTGGTCGGCAGTGTGACTCAGAATGGCCGGCGGAACGCCACCGCGGCACCGACGTTTGGCAATGACGCGGCCTCCGGATCGACACGCATCTGGTTTGTGCAGTTTGAAGATGCGAAAGGGCACACGCTGGTTGAAAAGCATTCCACGGGCCGCATTCTGAAGATGCTGGCGGCGGGTCAATTGACGGCCAAAGCCAGGGTGAAAGCGTCGGCCGATGGTACCTACTATCCGCTGGCCCAGTTTCCGGAATTTGCAAAGGCGGTTGAAGACAGTTTGGCGCGGCGAACGGCAGCGATTCGCAAGGAGGACATGAAGAATCTTTACAGCCGTGTTGATCGTGACCAGAAGATGTTTTATCTGAAGCGAAAGATCAAAGACTACTTCCGCAACGTGGTTGGCGTGGTCTCACTGGTGGCCCTGCTGGCAATTCTGGGACTGCTGGGCTGGCTGGGGCTGGAATATGGCAAAAGCCTGCCGGAAAAGGCTGCCCAGCTGATTGGATTCGGACAGCAGCAAGCCGCGGAGCAACCGCTGCCTGGGGCCGTGCAAACCTCAGAAGGCGGTGGGTTGATCCCGAGTGGCACCGCTCGCGAAAAATAGCGGACAACGTCGCCGTGGACGGCGATCTCAGGGATTATTACAGCCAGGTGAGAGCCCGGTTTCCCGGTTGAAAGCCCGGAACGGCTCGGCTTGCATCCGAGAGCGGGGATTGCGATACTTCGGAACAATGGTGACAGACAATTTTCTGTCGCTGAGTGTTCGGTTGCCGGCGGTGAAGACTTGGGGCTACTGGACCCTTGGGATTGTTCAGGCAATCCTGATCAGATGAGCGCCCGTAGCTCAGTTGGATAGAGCAACCGCCTTCTAAGCGGTAGGTCAGTGGTTCGAATCCACTCGGGCGCAATTTTCTGCGAAGGCAACATGTGGCGAAGTTGTGGTATTCCAGCGGGGCTGGAATCCGGATCGCATCCTGAACAGCCGTCGGGGTAATCTTCTTTTGAAGTGAGACTGGGCCTGATGGCTCCGACGCCACCGAAGTGCGGAAACTGCAAGGTCCCCTGACGACGCAGGGAACTCGGCCCGGGCAGACAGCATCTGGCCACTCCACGATAGCCTGCTCAGACGTCTCTGGAGCACCGATTTCAGGAACGGCACGCGTTAAAGGGGAGAT
>JALQWE010000706.1 GCA_023258825.1 Planctomycetaceae bacterium
GACCACTCCGAAAACTCAGAGCCCGTCAAAGGTCGACCCGGCGCGTTGTTCGCACCCGCCCCTTGTCGACTTTCCCGGCCACCGTTACGCAGAAAACTTCCCGCTGACGGCGGCTCCGATGTCCCCGATGGTGTTTCCGAGGGCGGCTCTGCAGATTCCCCGCGATTTCCGGCACTGCCTTCCGTCGGATTCGCCGAAGACGGCCTGTCACCGGCTCCCGCACCCTGCGGCGGTTGCCCGGCCTCACGTTCCGTTCCCCCCGCGCGCTCCGACTCCGCCGGTGCCTGATTCGCATCCGGATTCGATTGACCACGAGCTCCTGCCGGGGATTCGCCCTCGGCCGCACGCTCCCCGCCTGTCTGAGTCTCCGTGCCCGCTGCGTCGGTTCCGGCTGCGGCCTCCGTCCGCTCCGGATTCTGCCGCTCAGCATTCGCTCCCGATCGCTCACCCTGTTTCGATGGCTCACCAGTTCCCGGCTGAGATCCCCCTGATGACTCGTCCGCGGGTTGCGCCCCGGTCCCCGCCGAAGACTGGTTGGGCGACGCAGCATCCGCCGAGGCCGTGGCATTACGCACCTCGTCCTCCAATTGCTCCGTCGCACTCTGCAACTGCTCCTGCGCCCGTCGCAGTGATTCTGCTTCACTTCCCAGAACAGCATCCGCTGCCTGCTCGATCCCGCTTCTCAACTGATCCAGACCACGCCGCGCAATCTGATCCGCTTCCTGCGTCTGAGGCCATAATCCACGCCCTGCCAGCATCTCGGCCGCTTCCAGAGCCTCCTCCGGCTTCAACTCACGCACTTCCCGCAGAGTCTCATACAACTTGCCGGACAACAATGGCTCACTCTCTTCCGCCTGCTCAATCAGTTGCTTTGATTCACTCAGCACCTGACTCAGCCGATCGCGCTGAGCCTTCAACGACTGCTCGATCTGCTCACGATTACGGTCCGACTTCAGTGACGGTCTGGAGGCGGCTTCAGAATCGGCATCCTGACCACTCAACTGCCTCGCGATCTGCTCCTGCTGCTCCGACAGCTCCCGCGCCTGGTCACGCAGGTCACGCACCGCATCATCGAAACGAGAGGATGTCTGATTGCGGAAGTCTTCTTTCAGCGTGTCAAACTGTCGTTCCGCGCGCGTGCCTTCTGCGATCGCTTCCGCCAGTCGCCCTTCATCCATGGCTCGCGACGCCTGCTGCACATTCTGCCGCGCTTCCTGCATCTGCTGCTGAATTTCCTGACGCGGAGCCTCCTGAGCATTCGGCGCCTGCTGCATCCGTTCACTCAGCTCATCCACGTCCCGCAGCATTTCCCGCTGCTCATCACGCAGACGTTTCAGCTCACGCTCAATCTCGTCCCGCTCCGGATCTGTTCGCGCAGCTCGTAATTCTGATTCCAGCTGCTTCAATCGTTCGTTCACCATCTGCTGACGACCCGCGAGCTCTTTCAGACGATTCAGCACCTGCAACTCTTCTCGCTGCTGCTGACTGCTCTCCTGCTGCTGCTGCTGAGCCTGTCGTTCGGTTTCATAACGATTGCGGGTGTTGTCCAGCTCCAGCTGCTGCATTTGCTGCTGAGAGGCACTGCTGCCTCCACCACCGCCGCCACCTCCACCCTGCTGCTGTTGCTGCTGACGAACTTCCGCCTCAGCCGCACGCATCCGCAACAAGGTCTGTATCACCTTCTGCTCCAGCGGTAATGCGTCCGCAAGTCGTGAACCTTCAGTAGATGACCGAACCCCTTCCAGTGCCTCCAGAACCCGCTCCATCTCTGATGCGGCGTTGGCCGCCAGCGCCGTCGCTTCCGGACCGCCCGAAGACTCTGACATGGATTCCTGCAACTGCTGCAGCGCCTGACGCTGCGATTCTTCCAATGTCCCGATGTCCTGCAGCCATGTTCCTGCCGACCGCTTTTCCGCTTCGCTCCGAACCAGATTCCATGTGGCAGAAACAATTTCCTTCTGCAGGTTCAGGATGCCATCCACAGCACTCCCCGACTGCGAATTCTGTTGCTGCTGCTGCTGTTGTTGCTGTTGCTGAGACCCGGACTGCTGCGACTCCCGCAGAATCTCTTCAAATCGTCGCACTTCCGCAAACATCAGATCACTGTAGCTTCGACGCTCCGAACCGTCCGCCGCTCGATCCGTCGCCCAGTATGAATACGTCAGCATGTCATCCGGGGCCGCGCCCAGTTCTTCGAGGTCCACCCCACCGGACATCTCCACCGACAACAACGCCGTTGCCCCCGCGCTCCCGGCGTCGCCCTGCGCTGACTCACCGCCCGTCGATGGAACCACCGACGCCACAGGCTTCAGAGAAACCGAGACCGGCGCGCCACCCGACAACGAATACTCCATCCCATAGTCCAG
>JALQWE010000707.1 GCA_023258825.1 Planctomycetaceae bacterium
GATTCTCAGTTCCGAAAACGCAGCCGGTGTACAGTCAGCTGAACTGCCCCGGCCGCGGTGTCTTCATGGGTACAGGCGCTGGCCCCCCCAAACAAGAGGTTCCGGTGGCGTGCAATTTGGGAACGGGAACCTTTGTTGATCGATCCGAGTTCAGCGGGACTGCCGAAACAGTTCCGGTCGGTCGATCAGGAAACAATCCATGCTGCACCAGCTGTGCCGATAGACTCGCCATACACCATCACCCAGGCCCGCACGACGGCATTCACGGATTCGCCGCTGAGTTATTCCCAGTCGCTGCGCAAGGTCCCGAATGGTCGTCCGAAAACGACGCATCCAGCGACACAGCTCAGCGCCGGTCAATGTCTGCGGCGGAATCCAGTCGGCGGCATACGGAGTGGTGACGGTTTGAGCCATCACACACCCCCATTCACAATGCGCACCGCAGCCTGCTGCTCGCTCCGCAGGCGACCACAGCTCCAGAGACCCACCCTCAGCGGGCGGTCCCGACGCTGGCCCTCCTGCGGTGCGCCACGCCAGCACCAGAACACGTCAATGCCCCGGCCGCGGTATTCCAGCTCCTCCAGATCCGTGATCTGCAGAGTCCGAAATGGGCCGCCAGTCGTGTGCATCACTTCAGGCTGAGTCCCGTCCGGAAGGCCCTGTAACGGGCCCCACATCGTGGAAACTCGCTGCCGCGGTGCCACCCGCAGCAGATTCTCTTCCACTGCTGCCACTGACGGTTCACACACCCGCAGCCAGTCACCCGCCTCGAGTGCTTCCCAGTCACTGGTCTGCACCTGAATCAGGTCTCCCGGCTGTGGCAGCACCGTGCAGTAGAGAGGCTCCGCGGCGTCCGTGTTGGCGGCCGCCGGCAGGGCCGAAGCCGCTGCCGTCGTCACCGCTGCGGTTGCGGCCACGCGAGTCGCGGGCCAGGTCGCAGTGACCGAGACGGGCTGCGACTTGTCAGGCGGCGTCGACAGATGTTCCAGCATGCCGCTGGCCACGCGCCGAATCCGCTCGAGCGACTGCAGCAGAGTCTGTTCGTCACCGTCCCACAGCTGAATGTAGTCGGCTGCGCGAGTGGAACAGTCCAGCCCGCAGGCTCGACACACCACCCACGCCACCGCCTCCGCTTCCGTCTCCAGCACCGCTTTGCTGGACGGCCGCTGATCAGCACCCTGATGCAGCAGCTCGTGAGCCAGTTCGTGGGCCAGAGTCGACAATTTCTGAGCCATGGGTAGTCGGGAACTGACGTGAATCAGTCCACCGAAAGATGCCCCGTTGGCGTTCTGCAGCACCACTTCCGGGTATTCCAGCCGAATCCCGTGACTGGCCACCAGTCCTTCCAGACGCGGCAGCCAGTCACCGGGATCGCCTTCCAGACTGGCGAAGGACGCCAGTTCGCGACCCTCCGTCTGTGACACATCGAAGACATGGACCACCCGGAAGCCCCGGAGGACCCGTACCGTCGATTCTGCGGAATCCGCTTCATCAGCAGATTCGGTTTTGGACCGGCTGATCATGGGAGCGAGCAGCGCGATACCGCGTTCGTTCCGCTTCACGAACCGTCCGAGCGACTTCCACCGCTGAAACCCGGCCACCAGCGTGGCGTCGGGTTTCTGCAGGCTGATCAGCATACAGTTACTGAACGAATACCGATGGAACCGACTGAGCATTGACAGGTAGTGCAGCAGCGAATCGCTTTTGCCCTGCCGCAGTGCCGTCGCCAGTTCCTGCAGAGCCGTATCACTGGCCTGCAACGCTTCCTCTTTGTTCATGGAACACACTCCTTGTTGGAATCTGAAAAACAGAAAAAACCGAGGTTTGCACGCCACCGGCCTCCTCTCGGCAACAGCGGGAGGGAGTGAGGGAGTCAGGGAGTCAGGAACGAGGGAGTGAGGAACGAGGAACAAGGCGTGAGGCAGCGGCTGACTGCTGATAGCTGACCACCAAATCATCTCCCCTCGCCCCCATCGGGGGAGAGGGGTCGGGGGTGAGGGGGCAAACACCTCGCGCGCAACTGCCCACTCCCCACTGACCACTGAAAACTGAAAACTGAAAACTGACCACCCCCCCTTGTTCCCCAGAGGAAACCGGGAGCGTTGACTTCTACCCGTATGCAGCTGTCCGGGGCCGCGGCGGCAGGTGCCGGCGGAGCGGCTGGGGAGTCAGCGAATGGAGAGAGGTCTGGTGGTGCGTGAAACCAGAAGAAAAAGGACCTCTCAGGAACCAGGCAGTGAGTCGCAGATCGGTTGGATCAGCGATTCACAGCACGCTGGCGTCCGGGATGCGGAGCTGACGCGGTTTGAGCAGCGGGTTCGGGAGCATCCGAAACGCTGTCCGACCGGTCATTCTGTTCGTAGAT
>JALQWE010000708.1 GCA_023258825.1 Planctomycetaceae bacterium
GCTCAAAGGTCGTCTTTGTCTACTCGCATGTAGCAGAGTCTGCTGCGGTCGCCAGTTCTGTACAACTGTTCCAGCATATCAATCACGGACGGCTGATAGTCGATGCGCTTATCAATTCGGCCTTTGACGATCCGGATGGGTTTGCTGAAATCGATGCCCGGCAGATCCGGAGCCAGCAGAATCGAGAAGTCTGCAGGTGCCGATTCAACCACAATGACGTTGCGATCTCCCAGCCTTGCTGTCAGCGTCGCGGGCCGGAAGGCGTCCTGATCCGGAGTCGTTGGCGGATCAAGTGCTGCAAATTGCGGTGGCAGAGAATCCAGCTGGATCCAGCCCCAGTCAAGATCCGTTGACCTCAACAGTCGGGCATGAATGTGTTCGTGGAACTTTCGGCGTTCATACCGTGCCATCCACTGAAAGATATCATCCGCCTCCTCTGGAAAACTCTCTGCCCCGCGATCAGGATACTTTACAAACATGACATCAAACCACGATTTGATCTCTTCACCACGGCGAAACAACTTCGCCGTCAGCAGTCCCATTTTGTCGAACCACAAGGGATGAGCATCGCCCATGACCACGTACCACGGCTTTTCGATTGCATTCGTTGCCGTCCATTGAAAATGTCTGCGCCCGGTTGTGCTCAGTGCCGCAACGCCGGCAAATTCATGTGGATGTGAGGTCATCATGTCGATCGCCATTTCAGCGCCGACCCCATGTCCAGCCACAAAAATGTGATCATCATCCACTTTCAAACGAAGTTTCAGAGTCCGCAGCAATTGCAGAAACTGCCTGTGCTGTTGTGCCGAAGCGGCGTATCCCTGAGTTGACGTTCCATTCGCCGGGAGAAACTGTGGAATCACGACGATGTATCCATAATTCTCAGCCTGAGCCGCCCACCAGCGAAGCCAGATATCCGGGTCACCCTGCTGCCCGGGAAAGGCTATGACGACCGGCCACGAACGCGTCTGACGATATTCCGGAGGCAACAGCCCCACAGCACCGGCGGATTCCTCGGATGCTTCCAGGCGAAATACCGCCGCCGATTCCGATGTGGCAGTTTCCGTCGCCACTGGATTCACCGTTGGCAACTGGCGGATTAGCGCCGCCAGACGTTCCGCACTTACGCCCTCGGTCTTTGAAATCGATAACGCCAGTTGCTCCCGTGCCGTGACTTCATCCGGCTCAGTCCCGAGGTATTCAAGTACGTTTTCCCGTGTCTCAAACAGAAACAGGACATCGAGCAGGTTGGACAGCGTGTTTTCGGGTCCCAGCAACCACCCGGAAAGTGCGGTCGCAATCTGTTCGTCGGCGACGGGACGCTCTACCGCTGGTGCTTCCAGCATCAATTCAAAGGCAGAGAACCGTGCCACCGAATCTTCATCCAGTCCGGCAAGGGCAATCTGCACACAACGCTGTACCTCCTTCCGCTGGAGCTCATCGGGTAACTCCGCAGACAGAGCAGCAAGTGAATGACGTATTCTCTCCATTCGCTGGTTCAACGCATCGTAATCACGAACAAGGCGTTCCACCCGGACCAGCGTTTCCGGTGTCAGATTGCTCCCGGGATAAAGTCGGGCACCGTTGGATGCCAGCCGATGCTGACCTGCATCTCGGCGTCGCTCCAGAGCCAGCGTGATCTCTGCAGCCGTCTGCTCTCGAACAACCTGCAGCTGCTGATCCCGTACCGCTTCCAGTTCCGGAAAATCCTGAGTCAGCATCTGCAGCATCAGTGCCGCCTCCGGAAGTCGATTTGCCCGAATCAGCATCCGGATGATCTCCAGACGGCGGGTGGAGTTAGTTCCGTAGTCCTCCGCGTGAGTCAGAAGTGACACCAGCTTCTCTCGGGGAATCGCCTCAAGGGATACCGGGAACTCCCAGTCGTGCGTCAGGCTCTGCACTTCAGCATACAACTCATTGATACTGACAATACCCGCCTTCAACGGTTCGGACTCGCCGCCTGGACGAATAACCGTAGCCGTACAGATTCCATGCTCATCAAAAGGACCGAGCAGAGGTAGAATCGGCGGCCGATTCTCACGTCGCTGCCGCTTCTGCGGGATGCGGAAGGAAAGCGAAGGCCAGGCATTCACATCCAGCACAGGCTCTTCAGCTCGTCGGGCTGGAATATACACCTCGCGAGAGCCCTGGTGGATCAGCCGCATCGACAGTTTCTGGTCGACCTTGTCTACAACGCGGCGACTTGCTGGTACAGGAGCAAGGGTGGTTGCAGAGGAACACATGCCGCTCAGAATCAGTCCATTACTCAGACGAACCGTCGCAGCCTGCGGTTTCTCTCGCTCCACGGGGAGTATTCGGATCTCTCCTTTCGGCACTTCGTCAAATGCCG
>JALQWE010000709.1:0-1093 GCA_023258825.1 Planctomycetaceae bacterium
AGTTTCTGCTGCATGCGCTGCATGCCACGCAGCCAGCGGTCGTAGTTCTCACCTTTCAGGCGGAAGAATTCGAGCACTTCGGGGTGCGGCAGAATCAGGAATTGTTCGCTGCGGATGCCTTCCAGAATTGATGTCGCCGCCTGATCCGCCGTGATGGATCGCAGTTGCAGGTAGCGATGAATGGGGTCAGTCTCGTCAAGCATGTCCGTTTCAACTCCCAGCGGACAGACGCAGGACACCTGGATTCCCCGGCGTCCGTAATGCGTGGACAGCCATTCTGCCATGGCAAGGTCTGCGTGCTTGGTGACGGAGTAGGAGGCGGAGCCGATTTCTGTGAGGAGTCCGGCGGCGGAGGCGGTTTGCACGAGATATCCTGTGCCACGTTCCAGCATGTGGGGAATTACGGCGCGCGCGGCATACAGACGCGACATAACGTTGACTTCCCACATGCGTTGCCAGTCCGCATTGCTCGATTCAAGCCCGCCCTTGACGGTGATTCCGGCGTTCGAGCAGAACAGGTCGACCCGCTGTTGCTCAGCAAGCACCTGCCGGACCATATCGGCGACCTGAGATTCGCTGGCAACGTCGCATTGGATGGATCGAGCGGTCTGTCCAATGCTTTCGGCGACGGCTGCTGCCGCTTCTGCATCGCGATCCGACACGATCACGTGTGCCGCACCAGCGGCTGCGAACTGACGGCACATCGCGGCCCCGATACCCCGGCCTGCACCGGTGACGATCACAACTTTTCCCTGCATGTCCATTCCGGGAACTCACTTCCATGTCCTGCATGACCGCTGAGTTGGCCCGGCACCGCTACCGGGGCACTGCTGCCTTTGGAAGCGGGAAGCGTAACAGTTTTGGCGATGTTCCCCAACCACGAAACACACTTGTTTTGGACCCGGACGGCTGCCAGCCACTGCCGACTCTGTGGAATCGGCAGACTTTGGAGGATGCCCGTGTGTTTCTGCAAAGTCGGGCACGCCGGGGCGGGACAAGGGGCAAGGGGTGAGGAACAAGGAACAAGGAACAAGGAACAAGGAACAAGGAACAAGGAACAAGGAACAAGGAACGGAGTTCAGGGAGCGGGGTT
>JALQWE010000709.1:1103-2345 GCA_023258825.1 Planctomycetaceae bacterium
TTTCTGCAAAGTCGGGCACGCCGGGGCGGGACAAGGGGCAAGGGGCAAGGGGCAAGGGGCAGAGAACTCGCAACTTGAAACCAGGGACGGAGTTCAGGGAGCGGGGTTCAGGGAGGGTCTGGCTGCGGCGGCAGCTTGCTGCATCTGCTGGGCGAAGTCGCGTGTAATGGCCGCGGCCTGTTCCGGGGTTTCGGCGGCGGCAATCCGCTTGACCATGGCTGAGCCCACAATGACGCCGTCCGCCACACCGGCCAGTCCGGCCACCTGGTCAGGACCGCTGATGCCGAATCCAACGGCCAGTGGAAGTGTCGACTGGGCGCGAAGAGAACGCAGCTGTTGAGTCAGTTCCAGCGGAAGTTCCTGACGCACTCCTGTCGTTCCGGCGACGGAGATGCAGTAGAGGAAGCCGGAGGACGCCTGCAGAATCTGTCGGGTTCGCTTTTCCGTGGTGGTCGGAGCGATCAGCTGGACCAGATCCAGCCCGGCAGCTCGTGCCAGAGCCGCAGTCTCTTCGGCCTCTTCCGCGGGCAGATCCGGAATGATCAGACCTTTGAAGCCTGCGGCCGCTGCCTGCTGAATGAAGGCCGCTGTGCCATGCCGGAACATGATGGCGAAGGAAACCATGGCCAGCACCGGTGGTACCTGGTGATCCTTCAGAGAATGCATCATCTGCAGGATTTGTTCGACCGTGATGCCGTTGTCGAGCGCGCGGGTGTAGGAGGCCTGGATCACGGGGCCGTCCGCAATGGGATCACTGTACGGAAATCCCAGTTCAATCAGGTCGACGCCGGCATCCTTCAACGCCAGCAGTACGGCACGAGTGGTCTGGATGTTCGGGTCCCCTGCGGTGACAAAGGGCATGAACGCCATCCGGCCATCCCGGACTGTTTGTACGAAGACATCAGAAACGCTGGTCATGGGTGAAGGATCGTTCTGTCTGGACTATTGGCTGCGGCCTGATCCCGATGGATCTGATGCCGCCGAAATGGGTGGGAAACGAATCAGGGCGGTTGAAACGGCCCGACGACCGGACTGTTAACCGGTGCAGATGCCGATCCACGCGGCAGACTTCCCCGGAAAGTGGTCGCCAGTGATGCGCTGACCTGATGCCTGGGCGACATGAAACAAATCATCGCCAAAGCGTCAATTCAGCCCGATGATCACCGGCCAGCGGAACGCCCGAACTGTGGCGAATCGTAGCGATTTCAGCTGCCTTCGCCAACCGAGCTACGCGGCGGACTG
>JALQWE010000710.1 GCA_023258825.1 Planctomycetaceae bacterium
TACCTGTGGCAATGGCCAAACGCCAGATCCAGGGAATACGACGATACTCTTCATCGCTGCCGGGGGTTGCGGGAAGGTCTTCAACCAGCAGTGGCAGAAGCTTGTGAGCCCTTTCGATGTTCTCTGCAATCGCAGCTTCTCGAAGTGACTCAGGAATGCTGTCGTTCAGAATGAACGCGGCCAGTTGGTCCGGGGATTTCGGAATCGTCTGAGCGACTGGGTCTTCGTGGACCATGCCTCGGGCGAGAGGAACACCATCCAGCTCCACCAGATGCAGTGCTCGAAGATCGGCAAGTGCACCGCGTGGCGCGACGGCCGGACGCATTTTGAATTCGAATTCCCCCTCTGGAATCGTAACGTTTCCCAGCATCTGAAGTTGATAGCGATCCCAGCCTCCTGTCGATTCGACTTTGGCTTTGAGTTCTGAATTGGGGCCCTGAACCAGCAATTCATTGCCGGAGGAATCCGGATGGCAGGCCCATTCCGCCCAGAGGACCATTTCCCGGGACTTTTCGGACCGAAGTTTCCATTGCACGAAGTCGTCAGGGCCATGCCAGTAACCGATATTTGAGAAGGGAATTTCAAACGTAATATCTCCTCCGTAAATCTCGGCACTGATTGCGGAAAGCACCGCATTGCCGGTGGCGGGGACCGGGATCAACTGAGGTTGGTTACCGTCGATAGATTTGGGGGGCAGTTGTTGTGTCCGGAGCCATGCCCAGAGATGATTCACATCACTGATCGTGAGATTCTGCTGAAGTCCCTCGGGCATGAGCGATTTTCCGGTACTGCGCAGCGTCTCAATTTCTGATCGCAGCAGACTATGACGCTTACCTTCGGGGCTGAGGACAACGAGGCCATTTTCGGATTCTGAGGTGATCAGTCCGGACAGGGTTCGGCCATCACGAAGAACAACGGCGTAACTCAGATATCGAGGATCTACTGCCTGGTTCGGGTCCATGATTGCCGTCACCAGAGCCAGTGGCGGTTTTCCCGAGTAATTGCTGATGTCGGGACCGACGGGCACACCGCTTTCCCGCAACTGGTGGCAGGTTGAGCAGTGCTTGCGGAAGACCGCCGCGCCGTCATCTGCAATGCCCTCTGAATTGATGGCTGCGGTAAAGCGACTGATAACTTCCTGGCGATCGGTTGAGTCGATTTGCTGAAGGCATTTATTAGCTGCCGTGCGAATTTGTTCGTCGGGATGATTCAGCAGTTGCTGTTGTTGAAGCAGATTTAATTCGGACCGATGAATCACATCCGTCTGAATAGATCGCAACATGGCCAGCGTCCATTCAGATCGCTGGAGAAAGGCTGTCACCAGTGTGAGTCTGAGATCGGGTGACAAGCCGTCCCAGTCGGCAATCAGCCTGTCTGCTGTTTCAGGATGACCGATTTGACTGAGTGACTCAACCGCTGCTGTTTGCAGTGGCGATGGAGTCTGAGGTGACAGAAGTTGCAAAAGAAGATTTGAGGTTTGTTCCATCAACGGCTGCATCGCAGATAATAGCTGCAGGGCTGCAATCCGGTGTGAAGTGTTTGCTGCTTCGCTTAAGGCCGTTTGGTGGGCTAGCCTGCTGACTGTGTCTGTCAGCGGTCGATTTTGAAGGCTTTCTTTCAGATCTGCATCCAGTGTGCGAACCTGCAAGCCCTGAAAAAACGCCAGCAGACTGAGCAGACGCTGTCGGTCGGATACCTCCACGACGTCTGACAGCAGCGTGTCCAGCATGTCGGGGAGTTTGGAAGGATCCGCGAGAGATGCAATGAGTGATATTTGTCGCGCATATTCTCCTGGGGGCAATGACTTGCGGAGTTGATGAAAAATCTCGACAGAGTTGACTGCATTCAGGGAGCTTTCAGCGGCGAGGCGAATGAATTCATCGGATTCGTTCGAGGAGAGCAGGTGAGTTAGGATGGCCGATACCGCTGGACTATCGGCGTGAGCGATTGAACAGGCGAGCTGGAGTCTTACCCGTGGGGAGGAATCGTTCTTCAGATCGGTCAGGTGTGAGTCGAGTGTGCGGCTCTCCTGCAGTAGTGGCTCACTGAGGCGAATTGCATGCCGGCGGACTGTGGCATCATCCGACGCGAGGAGTGTCGTGATGATGGCGACGGGCAGTGTTTCGAGGCAACTCCAGGTACTTGCTGCCTGGATCCGAACGGCTGCGGGGGCGGATTCGAGCAGACACAATTCCTGAAGTCCCGGAATCGTGCCGCGATCGTTGTTCCAGAGAATCAGTTGCTGGACGAGATCACGCTGAACTCCGTTTGGTGTATTCATCAGTGCAGCCAGTTGCGATCCGTGAACGCGTGTCAGGTCCGGCATGTGTCGTAATGGCTGTC
>JALQWE010000070.1 GCA_023258825.1 Planctomycetaceae bacterium
TGAGTCCCGAATCAGCGGCAACAGCGCCGTGACTGCCGACGTCGCCTCCGGCCCAAACTCGCCCAGAGCTCTCGCTGTGACCACGCGCACCGGGACCGATCGCGAAGTCAACATGCGGATCAGCGCCGGTACACACACCTCACCCTGCGCATGCACGTCACCAACCGCTGTGATCGCCGCTCGCACCACCTGTTCGTCCGCGTCATCCAGCCCCACCAGCAGATCCAGGACCACTCCCCCCGCCGCCGGTCCCAGATGTCCCAGAATCTCATAGGCTTCCACCCGCGCCGTAGCCTGCGGTGACAACAACGCCGCCGTGACCGCCGGAACGACCGCGTCCCCGATCTCCACCAGAGTCAACGACGCCTCGTTGCGCACTTCCGCTCTTGATTCTTCCAGCGCCTTCACCAGTCGCGGTATCGACTGCTGAACCTGCGCATCCCCCTCACCAGCCAGACGCACCAGACAACGCATCGCCGCAATCGCCACGCCCGCGTCCTGACTGGCACTCAACCCCCGCACCACACTCACGTCGTCCGGGGCTGCCGAACCAATCCGCCGCAGACTTTCCAGCGCCGCAGTCTGCAGAAACGCGGAATCCGATTTCAAAAACGCCGCGACCGAACCACTGGTGTCATAAGCCAACGGGCCCAGATGCCCCAGTGCAATCAACGTCTGATACTGCAGAACCTGATCGTCAGCCTTCAGCAGCCGAACCAGCAACGATTTGGCCGGGTGCGCGTAAGGCCCCAAAGCACTCAGCTGCACCACCGCTTCCAGTCGCTCCTCCCGATCCGTGGATTCCAGATGATCCAGCATCGGTTGCAATGCCGAAGGAACGACGTCCTGGCCCCGAACACAGGGCAGGGCACCACCCGCAACACCAACCACTACGGACAACAGCCACACACGCCACGGATTTCCGCTCATTTCAGTGCCTCCCGAGCATGCTCGCCCTCATACGCCAGACTCTTCAAAAATCGATGCGCCGCCGCATAGTCCTGTGAACTGAGCTTCAGCAGGTCGGGACTGCGAGTCGCGCCCATCCGATACGCTGCGTCATACAGTATCTTCGCCGTGCGATCCTCCGGACCATGCTCGGCCTGCTCCTTCAGCGCCGCTTCAATGATCTGACGATCCGCGGCAAATTCCGGCGTCAGGTAACAGGCCGGCCAGTGAATCTGTCCCGTCAGCGGATCCAGCTGATCCACAGATAAGCGAGGATAAAGCTCCGTGTGCGGGCGAGGTGCCGGCCGTTGAGCTGCTCGTGCCTTCGCTTCCGCCTCACGCTTCGCCTTGTCCGCCTCAATCGCCACTTTCTGCTGACGACGAAGTTCCACAAATCGTGCCTGATTCTCCAGGTACTGACTTCGAGCCTGCTCTGCCGCTCCCGCAGCCCGCGCATAACTCTCAGCAGCCACGCCGCGCGCCTGAGTCAACTCCGCCTGCGCTCGAACAGCACTGGAATACGGTGTCGAACCTTCTCCGGAATAATATCCACCCCAACCACCCCAGTTGCCATACCCATACCAGCCGCCGTACCACTGCGCACGACAGTCGACACACCAGAGCATCATCACCGCGACAACAATTATGGACTGCAACCCGCGTCTCATCACTCAGCCCTCCTCACGGTCTGGCCGGTCGGCCAACCATGCAGACACTCTTGTTCTCATCCCTGCGCGCCAACAGCAATCGGATCACCACACGCAGCAACGTCCCGTTGGCATCGTCGCGCAGGTCCCGACTATTTCCACACCCTATCCGGATCCAGGACGCCGTTCAAGCCCCTCTCTCCCGGCAATGCCCCCGAATCATCATTGCCGCGTCGCGAAGACCGTAAAACCCTGAGCGCTCCCCAGCCCCGCAGTTTCCCCGGAGTGAATTCACGCCTCCGCTGTATCACCACCTGGAAGCGCTCTGGGATTACACTCCTCAGGCGTTATGATGAACTGCAACACCGACACCATAGCCATGCACGCTGTCCATCAACCACGCATGGCAATCCGCGGATCACACCGCAACAACTGCCCTGCAGAATTCAACACAGGACCTGTTCATCGTGGCCAGAAAAATCCTGATCGACGCAGATCCAGGCATCGCCGATGCTCTCGCTGTCCTCGTCGCCCTTGCAGACCCCACACTCGACGTGCTGGCTCTGACCGCCTGCGGTGGTGTCGTCTCCGGCGCTCAGGCCACCAGAAACCTGCATTACCTTGTCGGACTCGTCGATCCCGTCCGACACCCCCGCATCGGTCAGGCCGACGAATCCGATCATCCCTGCCGCATCTGGCCCGCCGGTATGCCCCACCCGCATGCTCTCAACGGCCGTTTCGGTCTGGGCGACACCGAACCTCTCGTACCAGACCTCCACAATCGTCGCGAATCCGCAAGACTGATTGTCGACATTGCCCGCGAACACCCACAGGATGTTCGTATCCTCTCGTTCGGACCACTCACCAACGTCGCGCTGGCACTCGACCTGGATCCCGAACTGCCCATGCTGCTGAATGGCCTGATCTGCCTCGGAGGTTCACTGCACTCCATCGGCGACGTCACGCCCTCCGCTGAACTGAACCTCTGGTCCAACCCCCGCGCCGCAAAAACCGTTCTGAAATCACCAGTCGGCAAAATTCTGATTCCTCTTGAAGTTGGACACTCCGCCGGGCTGACGTTTGAGGACATCGATCGACTCACCGGCCTGATCCCCTCCACACCGACCGGAGAATTCCTGACCAGCCTGCTGCAGTTCGCCGGACGTGCCTGCCGCCAGTGGCTGCCGTTCGAGGAAGTCAGTCTGCCGGCCGCCACCGCACTCGCCATCGCAACCGGCGCCGCCACCTTCGAAACGTCACAGATCGCTGCCGATGTGGAAGTCGGTGGCGAACTGACCAACGGCACCCTGATCCTCGATCGACGTCGCTTTCAGCACCGACAACCCAACATCGAAATCGTCACCAGCGTGGACACCACTGCGGTTGTGGATTACTTTTGCCGAGGCGTTCGACGCATCGCGGTGCGCTGAGCCCCACACAATCGCCAACGGCAGCTCGCTTCCCCGTGTACAGCACCCCGGCTTTGCGTACAGAATTCCGATTCTGTCACAGAATCGCTTACCAGTACACGGAATCACCGGATCGCGGAACACCATCCCCCACCCGACACAAGACAGTCCCCGGGTTGCCGACTATGATCTGCCCACAAGGCGGCCGATGGTGTCGCTGGAGATCGCTTTTTCCCAGAAATGTCCCGGTGCTTCATGTCCAGCCCGCCTGGCCATCCCTCAGATTCCTCGACGACCACGGTCCACCCCCTCGCGATCTCCGCCACGGTCAATGCCCGCATCAACTACGCGTCCTGGCAGAATTCCGTACCGCTGCTGAAGGACCTGCAGATTCGCAATTCCGGCTCAGAATCCGTCTCCTCAGTCGTGCTGCAGCTGCATTCCGAACCCGCCTTCCTGCGCCCTCGCCAATGGGTCATTGATCGGATCGCACCCGGCAGCACACTCTCACTCACCGACTGCCGCGTCGAACTGGATGCTGCTCGACTGAATGGCCTGAACGAAGCCGAACGCTCCCAACTCCGCTTTGAACTGCGACACCAGCAACAAGTCCTCGCCACCCACACCTGTGAAGTACGAGTCCTCGCGCGGGACGAATGGGGTGGCGCCGGTTTCATGCCCGAACTGCTCGCCGCCTTTGTCATGCCCAATGACCCGGCCATTGCCCGCATTCTGAAACGCGCCGCTGAAAGCCTCGCACGACATGGACACTCACCAGCACTTGATGGCTATCAGTCAGCAGACCCGGCACGCGCATTCATGCTGACCGCCGCCATCTGGTCAGCCGTCGGCGCGCATCAACTGACCTATGCCAATCCGCCACAGAGCTTTGAACAGGAAGGTCAAAAGACTCGCCGTCCCTCCACGATCCTCGATTCCGGGCTCGCCACCTGCCTCGACACCACACTCCTGTTCGCGTCCGCCCTCGAAGCCGTCGGCCTGAACCCCGTCGTGATCCTCCAGCAGGGACACTGCTTCGGCGGCGCCTGGATTCAGGAACGCACCTTCAATTCTCTGCTGGAAACCGATGTCACCGAAGTACGCAAAGCCCTGACCTCCCGGGAACTGGTCCTCTTTGAAACCACCCTGATCACCCATCGCCCTGCCGCGGCTTTTGAACATGCCCGCGAAACCGCACGCATGGCCCTGACACACACCCACGACGAAAAATTCCGCATGGCGATTGATATTCGCCGCGCACGCATGGCTCAGATTCGCCCCCTCGCTTCACCCTCCGCCCACACAGACCCCCGCACACAACTTGAAGCCCCGAGTGATCTGCCACTGCCCCCGATGCCCGGTCCGGATCTGCTGCCCATCGACAGCACCGAAGAAAAACCCGCCACTGCCGAAGGCCGCATCGAACGCTGGCAACGTCGGCTGCTCGATCTGTCTCTGCGCAACAAACTGCTCAATTTCCGTCCCTCACGACAAACCGTTCCCTTCCTCTGCCCACAACTCTCTCAACTGGAAGACGTGCTGGCCGGCGGCGGTCGTGTCACCCTGATCTCACTGCCCGAACACAATCCAAAGGGCGATCGGGATGCCGGCACCCACTTCCGTAAAACACAGGGTGACCTCGATCAGCAGTTCGCGACCCAGGCCCTGCAGCGCAACGAACTGGCTGCAGATCTCGACTCCGCTGAACTCTCCGCACGACTCACAGAACTCTATCGCCGCGCCAGAAATGATCTGGCCGAAGGAGGTTCCAATACGCTGTTCCTCGCAGTGGGCTTTCTTCGCTGGAAACCCACCGCCGCCGACAGCACTCCCTGCCTCGCCCCTCTGGTGCTGATCCCCGTCAAACTCCTCCGCGCCAGCGCCGTCTCCAGCTTTCAACTGGCTCACCACGAAGATGACGTCCAGTTCAATTCCACACTGCTCGAACTGCTCCGACGCGACTTTCAGAAAGATCTGCGACACCTCGCCACTCAACTGCCCCGCGATGAACAGGGCGTCGATGTTGCCGCCATGCTGCAGCAGATGCGCTCCGCCGTTCGCGAAATTCCCGGGTTCGAAGTGGTCGACGACGTGGCCCTGGCTACGCTCTCCTTCGCTCGATACCTCATGTGGAAGGATCTGACAGATCGCATCGATCAATTGCGGCAGAATCGAGTTGTTCGTCATCTGATCGAAAACCCCGAAGACCCCTTCACCGTCGCCTCCAAAGCCCCGTTCCCGGCATGTCACGAAATCGATCGTCGCTACTCCCCGGAACAACTGGTCCACCCGCTTCCCGCAGACTCGTCTCAGATCGCCGCCATCACCGCGGCCGCCGAAGGACATGACTTTGTTCTGATCGGTCCCCCCGGAACCGGAAAAAGTCAGACCATCGCCAATATGATCGCTCAGTGCCTGTCACAACAGAAAACCGTGCTGTTCGTGGCTGAAAAAACTGCTGCCCTCGATGTTGTCTTTCGCCGGCTGCGTCAACAGGGCCTCGGCGATCTCTGCCTCGAACTTCACTCCAGCAAGGCCGAACGAAGACGCTTCCTCGATCAGCTGCAGGCGTCCTGGAACGCCGCCCATCAGCAAACCCGCGGTCACTGGCACTCACTCAACGGCCGTCTGAAAATCCGTCGCGATCAACTCAACGCCTACGTCGAAGCGCTGCACGCCACCGCCGCAAATGGCTGGAGCATCTTCAGGGCCATGGGCGTCTCCGTCCGCGGTACCGGCACATGGACGCCCGCACTCCCATGGCCCGCGACACAGCAACTGGACAGCAAAGCCTATGCTGAGCTGCCTGAACTGCTGAAGGAAACGGCACTCGTGTTTCGTACCCTGCAGGGACACGCAGCACCTCGCTTCCTGAAAAATGCCGAATGGACGCCGGCATGGGAAGCCGCTCTGCTCCAGGAAGCCGAACGACTCGCCACCTCCGCCAATGCTCTGCAACCCTGCCTCGTGGCCTTCACTAAAGCGCTCGGGTGCCCACCCCGCAGCGACGTGACCGTCGAAGAACTGGAACTGCTGATTCACGCCGCTCGCGCTGCCGTCGCCGCGGCGTCTGAGGATCACCGCAGCCTGTTCGATCCCGCATTCCCAACCGCCAGCACCGATGCGGCCTCTTTGAATCAGGCCGTTCAGAAATACGTTGCCGCAGAGCAGGGCACCGCCGCACGCTATGCCGAAGACCAATTGTCCCGCATCCCCCTCGATCAACTGGATCTCGAATACCGACAGGCCCTCGCCGGTGTCTGGCCTCTCACACTCATCGCCCAGCGCCGCATCCGGAAACTCCTGCAAACCTGGACCACCTCCGGACAGGCCGATCCTGCCCGCGATCTGCGACACCTGCGACACATGCAGGAAGCTCTCGTCACCATTCAGCAGTGCCGCATGACGCCACTGATTCCCTTCCCGGATGGCTGGAAAACGCCCCTCGAAAAATTACAGTCGTGGATTCAGTCGTCTCTGCAGCTCCGCAAACGGTTCGATGACCTGCAGATCCAGTTCGGCCCCGAGGCCCCCATCCTCAGCACACTCCGACAAACATGGGACAGCCCCGCTCAGAAACAAGCCCTCGTGGATGAAGCAGAACGACTGCTGAAAGCCTATCAGCGCGTCACCGCCGCCCTCAAAGGCTTCAGGGAAAAAGCCGGCGCTTCACCACTCTCCCGCACCAGTCCCAGCGTCCTCGCAGAAGTCCTGACCGGCGCCAAGGCGATCCTCGAACAACGCCCCCTGCTGCGCAAATGGACCGCGTGGTCCGGAGTTCGCTCGCGCTGCGAAACCCTCGGACTCTCACCCTTCCTCCAGGCCCTCGAACTGCAGCAACTGACCCCCGATCAACTGCTCCCCGCTTTCGAACTGGCCTTCGTCCGCTGGTGGCTGCCCGAAGCCATCGGCAACAATCCCGTACTCAGGTCCTTCCAGAGCTTCAGTCACGAAGAAGCCATTCTGGAATTCCGTCGACTCGACGACGAAGCACGCAGTCAGGCCGCCAGCCACGTCAAATCCAGCCTGAACCTGTCACTCCCCAGAATCGATCAGCCCTCGCGACAGTCAGAACTGGGACTGCTCCGACACCAGATGCAGCTGCAACGCCCCAGCCGCACAATTCGGGAAGTCATCTCCGCCATGCCGGAATCCTTCGCGAAGCTCGCCCCCTGCCTGCTCATGTCACCCCTGTCGATCGCTCAGTACCTGCCGGCTTCTCAAGCCCTGTTCGATGTCGTAATCTTCGACGAAGCCTCACAAATCACCACCTGGGATGCCATCGGTGCCATCGCACGCGGCCGCCAGACCGTAATCGTCGGTGACCCCAAACAACTTCCACCCACAAATTTCTTCGGTCGCAACGATGCCGACTCAGAGAACGAAGAACTTCAGGATCACGAACAGGATCTCGAAAGTATCCTCGACGAAGCCCGCGCATCAGGCCTGCCCACACTGCAACTGAACTGGCACTACCGCAGCAGCCACGAATCCCTCATCGCCTTCTCCAACTGGTACTACTACGATAACCAGCTGATCACCTTTCCCTCCGCCGTCACTCAGGACCGCGCTGTCTCCCTGAAGTATCTCCCGGATGGACTCTTCGATCGCGGAAAAAGTCGTACCAACCGGAAAGAAGCCAACGCAATTGTGGCCGATGTCACCCAGCGCATGCTGGCCGGACTCCTGCTCCCCGAAGATCAACGCCCCACGATGGGCATCATCACCTTCAATCTCCCCCAGCAGACCCTGATCGAAGACCTGCTGGACCAGGCACGCCGGGAACAACCGGCAATCGAATGGTATTTCAGCGAAGATCGCATTGAACCAACAGTCGTCAAGAACCTCGAAAATGTTCAGGGCGATGAACGCGATGTGATGCTGTTCTCTATCGCCTTCGGACCCGATCAGTCCGGGGCGATGACACTCAACTTCGGGCCACTCAACCGCGAAGGCGGACACCGCCGGCTCAATGTGGCGGTCACCCGCGCACGTCGCGAACTTGTCGTCTATGCCTCCTTCAAAGCCGAAAAACTCCGCGTCGATGGTGTCCGCCACATCGGCGTCGTCCACCTGAAAGCCTTTCTCGATTACGCTGATCGCGGAGCTGTTGCACTGCCCGCCGCAAACGCTGGTTCCGTCGGCAGCTTCGAATCCCCCTTTGAACAGGCCGTCGCAGAACGCCTGCAGCAACGCGGCTGGAACATCGTTCCGCAAATCGGTGTCTCCCGCTTCCGCGTGGACCTCGGCGTCATCAACCCCGATGCCCCCGGCGCTTACCTCGCCGGCATCGAATGCGATGGGGCCACCTACCACAGCTCCGCAACCGCCCGTGATCGAGACAAGATACGCGAACAAATCCTGCGAAATCTTGGCTGGGATATCGTTCGGATCTGGTCGCCCGAGTGGTGGTATGACTGCGACGGCGCGACAGAACTGGTCCACAAAAAACTGACCGACCTGCTCAACCAGTACCGCCAGCAGAAAACAACCGAAAATACCCCGGCCCTCAACACCACCGGCAGCGACACACCAAACACCTCGGTCACTTCCGAACCCTCAACGCCCGTCAGCCGCCTCGCCGCGCTCACACCGCCAGCACCAGCATCACCACCGCTTACTCAGGCCACACCAACTCCGGACAGTGCCGACGACCAGCCTCGTCCTGAACCTGATCGCTTTCGTGACGACGACTACACCAGCACTCTTCGACAGCTCATCCGGCAGGAACTGATTCGACTCGCCCCGATCCGCGAAGATCTGTTCGTCCAGCGCATTGCACGCCTGCACGAAATTCGGCGAGTCCACGAGAAGACTCGCGAACGCATCCTGTCACTGACGGAAGAGTTTCCGGTCACCGACGAAGACGCCTGCCGCTTCCTCTGGGCCACCACTCCGACAGACATCGTTCCCTTCCGAACCTCGTTGCCGCGCGACGAAGAACCACGGGCGGTGGAAGACATCAGCCTCGCAGAACTGGCCGGCCTGCTGCTGCATGAACCCAGCCTGCGCAACGACCCCGACCCAATTACCGCCGCCGCAAGATACCTTGGCGCCGCACGAATTACCGCCGCAATCCGCGAACGACTGCAACTGGCCCTTGAACGACTGCCCGCTCAAGCCTGACCCCGTTCGCTTTTGACACCTGCAGACACCGGTATCAACCAGCCACGCTCTCAGTGCGGTGCCGTTGAACTGTCTTCGCGGGTGAATCGTTCGCGCACCTTCGCCAGATGCTCCGGCGGTACAAACCAATCCACCAAACCACAGACACCACAGACTCGCAACTGAAACGCCGGTGATCGGAAAAAGCCACCGATCGGCAGCAGGTCCGGACCATACCCGCCGCGTGCACTGACTTTCTGCAGATAGAATTCACGCTCACCGCAATTCCGACAACACGATTCACGATTCACTATCAGCCTCACTCACATCTGAATAAAGAAACCCCATACGCATCCCATCCGCCGAAGACGGATGAACCGCCAGGACTGAAGGAGATTTGCATGACGAGACACAGATCCCTGCCTCAGCGTAAACCAGGCATTGTCTCAGCGCTGAGCACATCAATCTACGGCCGCCAGGCATAAAATCGCAACCGGCCGCCAACACGTCGCCGCTCACAACATTATGGCAAGTCGTATCATCGGAAGGGCGCGGCTCCTGCCAGGCCGCAAGCTGATTCGCAGCTAAGATGAAACTTCGCCCGCCCCTCAACAAACCTGTTCCATCCGTGTTATTCCTTGTCCATCCGTGGTTCAAAAAACACGACCTCCATTTCGTGTTTTTCGTGTCTTTCGTGGTTCCAAAAAAAGCGCGGCAGAAACCCCGCAAATCGCAACCGACCGCTAACAAGTCGCCGCTCACAACAACACCCGCAAGAGGATCATCCAACCAAATCCATCTGTGTTGATCCGTGTCCATCTGTGGTTCCAAATTCATTCGCACCACCACAAATGTAACCACCGAATCACCAATGGATCTTGTTTCGTGCTTTTCGTGTCTTTCGTGGATCAATCAAACCCACGACAGGCTTGCCCATTAAATCGCAACCGGCCGCTAACGCGTCGCCGCTCACAAAACTCGGCTCAGATAAAACTTCGCCCGCCACTCAACAAACCCGTTCCATCCGTGTTATTCCATGTCCATCCGTGGTTCACCCCCCCACGCTCGTACTCGTACTCAGAGTCGCAACCCCAATTCGCAACACCGAAAACCAGAATCCCCCCAAAAACTATCACACCATTCCTGCGGCGACATCAAGGTCCCACGCCCTGCAGCCCTGGTCAGCGCCTTCGTCCTCAAACTATACTTCCGCTCGTCAACCCGCGTCCGTGACCGCACACCAATCACCCGGAACTCACCATGCGATTCACTTTCAGTGCTGGCACCATCCTGTGCCTGACCTTTTTTGCCACAACCATCGCAACGGCTCAATCACCCCAGTACACCTCACGCGTTGTTGTCGGCTGGACACTGCTCGTCCGCAACGAACTGCTGGAACAGGATTCTGAACGGACCGAACACGCCGTACGGCTCCTGCAGCAGCAACTTGAGGAAATCATCCGTGTCGTGCCCAAAACTGCCGTCACAGAACTGCAGAAAGTCCGCCTGTATTTCTGTCCGGAATATCCAGGCATGGGGCCCCGCGCCGAATATCACCCGTCCAGCGGCTGGCTGACCGCCAATGGACGCGATCCCGAAATGGCGAAGGCGGTCGAATTCACCAACATCCGCGTGTTCGAAGAAGAACTCAGTCGCATGCCGAATTTCGCCCTGCACGAACTGGCCCACGCCCTGCATGACCGAGTTCTGCGGCTGGGTTTTGAAAACCCGGACATTCAGGCGGCCTTCGATCGCGCGAAATCCAGCGGCCGCTACGACAACGTCGAACGCCGCCTCGGAAATGGTCGCAAGCCCACCAGAGAACGCGCCTACGCCATGACCACGCCGCAGGAATACTTCGCCGAATGCTCAGAAGCCTACTTCTCCACCAACGACTTCTTCCCCTTCAATCGCGAACAACTGCAACAGCATGACCCCGAAATGCTGACCCTCGTCCTCGAACTCTGGAATGTTCAACCAGGGGCAGAAAAAGGGGTTAGGAACCAATAGTGCAGAGCACCCTACGGGCCATTTGGCTATTGGTTCCTGACCCCGTTTTCTGCCCTCCCCATTGAGGATTCACTTTGACTCATCCAAACTGGCACGGTAGACTGAAACGCATTCCCGGGGAATTCCGCGCGAGGTCTTTATGCCTACACCACAAAGCAACACATTGGCGCGCTTTCACCAGTTCATCGGCCAACAACTGGTTTCAGAAGATGCGGCTCAAATGTCCCCAGAACTGGCAGTGGCAATCTGGCGTGAGCGAGAAGAAACACTGGCTGCAATCCGAGAAGGCCTTGCCGATGTGCAGGCAGGCAGGACGTTTGCTGCAGATGAAATTCTTCGTGAACTTCGCAGCGAACAGCACAACTCATAATGTTGCCGGTTCGGTTCTCACAGCGTGCAAAACGCGATGTCCTCGAAATTCAATCGTGGATCCGTGGTCGATCCTCGGAGGGAGCCACAAAGTGGCTCGCAGCGCTCGAGCAAACAATCAGGCACCTCTCTATCTCTGCTGTTTCCTGCCCTGCTGCCCCGGAGGCCGACGAGATCGGGGTTGA
>JALQWE010000711.1 GCA_023258825.1 Planctomycetaceae bacterium
CGTCCCCCCCACTGTCCTCAGCATGTCAGGCGGAGACGAACGATGCTTTCGTTCTGGGATTTTGACCGTCGCGTCGGTAAGCGCCACTTTCTGCAGGCCGGCTCCCTGGCCCTGGGTGGACTGGGCCTGCCGGGACTACTGCGTTCCGCTGCCGGCATGCCGTCTCCCATCGCTTCATCCGTGCTCCGCGATCGGGCCGTCATCTTTCTGTTTCTGCATGGGGGCCCCAGCCAGACGGAAACGTTTGACCCGAAAATGACGGCCCCCGTCGGCATTCAGAGTGTCACAGGCGAATTGCAGACGCAGATTCCCGGAGTCACGTTCGGTGGTACTTTTCCACGACTTGCCGCACTGGCTGATAAACTCACCATCGTACGAAGTTTTGCCACGGGTGACGGCAATCACGACATCAAACCCATCGTCAGCCGTGACACCCTGAATGCCAACCTCGGCTCCCTCTATTCCCGCGTGGCCGGCACAAATCGCCCCGGCTCAGGAATTCCAACCAATGTGGCCCTGTTCCCTCAGGCTGTCGTGGCCAATGCCCAACCTGCAGTCCGTGACTTCGGAGATTTCACCGCCGCCGGGAAGCTCGGTGGTGGGTATCGGCCGTTCGTCCCTGGTGCCGGAGGTGAAGCGCAGGAAAACATGAAGCTGTATCTCGACAGATCCCGACTTGATGATCGCCGGCATCTGCTGCAGCAACTGGATGGCCTGCAGCGTGCCGTGGATCACTCCGGCACACTCTCCGGGATGGATCGCATTCAGCAGCAGGCTTTCGATACCATTGTCGGTGGGGTCGCAAAGGCCTTTGATCTCAATCAGGAAGATGCGAGTACGCTGGCGCGGTTTGATACCGCGTCGCTGCTGCGACCGGACGACATCAGTCGACGCTGGAACAACCATCGCAACTATGTCGACAATGTCCAGAGTCTTGGCAAGCTGCTGTTGCTGGCGCGACGGCTGTGTGAAGCGGGTTGCGGATTTGTGACGGTCACCACCAACTTTGTCTGGGATATGCACTCAGACGTCAATAACGCCGGAGTTGAGGAAGGGATGCGTTACATGGGAACGCCGCTGGACCATGCCCTTTCGGCATTTGTCGAAGACCTGTGGGCGCGTGGTCTGCAGGATCGCATCCTGCTGGTGGCCTGCGGAGAAATGGGCCGCACACCACGGATCAACGCCAATGGGGGCCGGGATCACTGGGGCGGTCTGGCGCCTTTGCTGATGACCGGCGGCGGACTGCCTGGCGGTCAGGTCATCGGAGAATCCACCAAAGACGCCGGTGAGCCCGCCTCGGCCCCCCAGCGAATTCCAAATCTCGTTTCCACACTGCTGCATTCCCTGTTTGATATCAGTCTGCTGCGTCTGGCGCCAGGAATACCCAGGGAAATTACGCAGCAACTTGCGGCAGCGGATCCCATCCCGGGACTGAGCTTTTCCTGAACCGCAGCGGATGGCTTACAAGTGTTCCTCGTTGATCGCCCTCGCCCTTCCAACCCACTACGCAACACACTGCTCTGACAACTGGTCGCTCACCTGCTCCAGAATGACCGACGCAATCTGATTGACACTGTATCCCGACGATACCCGAGTCTGTGCACAGGGGATGTCCATTTCCCGGCACATGTCACGCACTTCGTTGTGTTTGTGACCAATCACCTTGGTCAGCAGGATCACTACGGCAGCGCCCGTCAGTCGCGAACGAAACGTGCTGACCCTGTCCTGTTTTCTCGCCGTCAGCCAGCGCACGTCTTCTAATTGAAGGTGTTTCATCAGACGATTTTCCGCGTGCGTTTTGCGAACTCCACCGACGACCACCAGTGTCTTGCCCCGCAGCAACTCACGAACCCGTTCCACATTCGGATTGAGCTCCTCGTCGTCCGATTCGTCCTCGTCCGCCAGTTCCAGCCCGCGGTTCGACTGGCCCTCATCCGTCTCCACGAAGTCGAGGACGGATTCTGCCACCTGCCGAAATTCCCGGGAAACTTCCAGCTCAGCATCCGAGCTCTCGTCTACACCCACAAATATGGATTCCGGCAACAGGTCAATCAACGGTAACAGAAGATCTCGCAGTTCTGCATCATTGACCTTCATTCCCCCCTGAACAAGTTCACGAATGGCATCATCCACCTTTGACCACAATTCGAAACTGCACTCCTCACCAAACTGTTGATAGTCTTTGAGGATGCATCCGCAGGCTTTCCTGAGTTCACGCAACGCCTTTCCGCGACTCCGAGTCACCTGGAGTCTGCGGCTGATCGACAGCAGTTCCCGACACAACCTGTCATGGTCACTCGGATCGGCCCAGTCATCCAGCTTCATGTAGCGGTGC
>JALQWE010000712.1 GCA_023258825.1 Planctomycetaceae bacterium
CCCCGCCCGAGCTCCGGTCTACGTCTGCCACGCTCCAGGAAACCAGCCGGTTTTCAGGCTGTCGCCAATTCTATCATTGTCTCGGGTACCCCCTATCCGTTACAAAGTCCTCAGCGTGAGCCCTTGCCGCGGTCGGCTGTGTCCCTGATCACAGTTGCTGATCGCCGAAATCCCACCAGAACTGACGCCGGGAACCCAACATCCCCGCGACGGTTCGGCTCGCCCTTCCAAGTCTCCAGCCGACAGCCGCAAGATGGTTCACGGTCCCTGTGCGCCCTGTGTTCAGAAAAGGGGTCAGGAATTATTTCAGAAAAGGGGTCAGGAACCAATAGTGCGTAGCACCCTCCGAGCCATTTGGCTATTGGTTCCCGAACCCTCTTCTGAACCACCAGGAGTGCGCCGCACCTTTCGGGCTATTTGGCTGCTGGTTCCTGCCTATCGTCGGTGAACCTGCGGCCCCCTTTTCTGAAGATCCCTGAAGCTCACACCGCAGCAAAGTCAACCCTATGCCAATCAAAGTCGCCCTTTTTCATCAGACGTCCTACCACTACGATCGGCTCGTGGCGCTCGGCCCCCAGGTCGTCCGACTCCGGCCGGCTCCACACAGCCGCACCCCGATTGATGCCTACTCCCTGAAAGTTGAACCGGCCAACCACTTCATCAACTGGCAGCAGGATCCTTTCGGAAACTACCTCGCGCGACTCGTCTTCCCCGAAAAAACAGATCGCCTTGTGGTCACCGTTGATGTCGTGGCTGACATGACCGTGATCAACCCCTTCGACTTCTTCCTCGAAGACGAAGCGATGAACTTCCCCTTCCACTATGCCAGCGAACTCGCCCAGGACCTCAAGCCGTTTCTCGCACCATACAGCGACAGTCCGGAGCTCATGGCCTTCCGCAGCACTGTGGACGTGCGCCCGCGCCGCACGATCGAATTCCTTGTCGATCTCAACCAGAAACTGCAGGCCGCCGTTCGCTATCTCATTCGCCTGGAACCCGGTGTGCAGTCACCGGAACAGACCCTGCAGAAAGGTTCCGGATCCTGTCGCGATTCCGCATGGCTCATGGTTCACCTCCTGCGCAGTTTTGGACTCGCCGCCCGTTTCGTTTCGGGATACCTCATCCAACTCACCGCCGATCAAAAGCCGCTGGAAGGACCGGAAGGTCCTGCGGTCGATTTCACCGATCTTCACGCATGGACCGAAGTCTATCTTCCCGGTGCCGGTTGGGTCGGCCTCGATCCCACGTCGGGTTTGCTCACCGGGGAAGGACACATCCCTCTCGCGGCAACTCCGTCCCCCCAGTCCGCTGCCCCGATTTCCGGGGCCGTTGAGAAAAGTGAAGTCGAGTTCGACTTTCAGATGCGAGTCACTCGCGTCCACGAAGATCCACGAGTCACCCTGCCGTATTCCGAAGACACCTGGAACAGGATTGATCGAACCGGACAACTTGTGGATCAGCGGCTGCAGGCGGCAGATGTCCGCCTCACAATGGGCGGCGAACCCACGTTTGTCTCCATCGATGATATGGAAGGCGCCGAATGGAACACGGCCGCCGTCGGTCCTGACAAACAGCGACTCTCCGACCAGCTCATTCGCCGCTTCCGACAGCGCTTCGGCGCCGGAGGACTGTTGCACTACGGTCAGGGAAAATGGTATCCCGGTGAATCATTGCCACGCTGGGCCTACACCTGCCTCTGGCGAAAAGATGGACAGCCCATCTGGAAAAATGAAGCCCTGCTGGCCGGCCTTGATCAGGAAAACAAGTTGCCTGCATCCACGCGGCAGGCCGACGCCACGCTCGCCGCACAATTCGTTTGCGATCTCGCCTCTCGACTGCAGGTCGAAGAACACTGGATTCGACCAGCCTTTGAAGATGTGTTCCATCTGCTGGAGATTGAGCAGAAGCTTCCGGTGGATGTCGATATTCGCTCCGTCAACCCGGATTCCGATGAAGATCGCCGCCGACTCAGTCGCGCGCTGGAACGTGGCGTCAGCAAACCCGCTGGATTTGTGCTGCCCCTCACGCGCGCATGGTGGCAGGCCAATGCCCGCTGGATGAGCGGCCACTGGCCCTTCCGCTCCCATCGCCTGTTCCTGATTCCCGGCGATTCGCCGATCGGCTTGCGACTCCCGCTCGACTCTCTGCCTGTGAGCAGCGCCGCCGACAATCAGATTTACACTCTCGATCCCTTCGCTGACCGCTCCCCCCTGCCCGGCTACGCGGAACTCCGTCGCAATGCCCAGCAAGCTGCCAGCGACAAACGCGGCGAAAAACCAACCCGCCAGAATCAGTCACGACAACATCTCGGACTCATGGACGATCCCACAGAACTGC
>JALQWE010000713.1 GCA_023258825.1 Planctomycetaceae bacterium
GTGCGAGTCACCGGAAACGGCTATGCCAACGTGGATATGAAGAACGTGACGGTATCCGGCACGACGGACACTGCTGATCCGGCCTTTGATGGCGACGGCATTGCTTTGGTTCGCGAAGGTTCCTCCCTGCTGACAGCCACACTGTCTGGTGTGACCTCCACAGGAAATGCCGGAGACGGACTCAGTGCCAGCACTCAGGGCACAGACAAGACGGATCCGAACCAGCCATTCTCGGGAACTGCCAACACGGTCACAGTGACAGACAGCAGTTTCGGCAGCAATGGTCAGAACGGTGCCAACTTCACGGCTCGCGGCGACTCCACTCTGATTGCTGACCTCACCCGAAGCACCTTCAGCGGTAACGCAGACAACGGGATTCAGGTGAACACTTCAGAGAACGCGTCCTTCGGTGATCCGAACATGGCACTTCCTCCGGGACGACGAGCTAAGTTCAACGGACTCGTCGTGGACGGGAACTCGAATGATGGTGTGCAGATCAACGCCACCGACGCCTCCCGAGCACTGGTGGAAATCTCCAGCACTCCGGGTCCGGCTGGCAGCGGGGCTCACGCAGCCGCCAGCACCCTTGGCAGCACCAGCATCTCCAACAACGGTCGTGATGGTGTGCGAATTGATACGACGGGAGGTCGCTCTGACATCCTGATCACTTCCAACGCCGGAGCAACCACAACGATTGACGGAAACGGTTCCAACGGTGGTGGTAACGGGATTCGCTGGAACGCCAGCGGTGACTCGGACGGAACTCTGCGTGTCACCAACACGATCATCAGTGGCAGCGTTCGCGGAGCCAGCGAAGACGTCAACGGAGACGGCGTGCTGAGTGCTGCGGAAGACCTGAATAACAACGGCGACATTGACATCGCTGACGGCGACGGTATCCAGGCGAACTTCACAGAGAACGCCACAGCGGCTCTGATCGTCGGTAATGTCGGTCAGGGCAACACGATCCGGAACAACCAGGATGACGGTATCGCGATCACGGCCACAGGAAGTGACCTGACAGGTAACCCACGGCCTATCATCAACATCTCACACAACACGATTGGAGGATCGGCATCGGGAATCAACTCGGGTAACGGAGGTGACGGTGTCAGTCTGAATGTCTTCGGTGGCACCGCAACTGGTGTCGCCCCCGGATCGGTAGACTTTACGATCCCGGGCCTGACCTTCAATGGCGGTGTGTCAGAGAGTGGAGCGGTTCCGCAGTTCACCATGAACGACAACGTCGTGACCAACAACGGAGCTCGCGGGGTGAATCTGCTGCTGACTGGTGCATCCGGAGATCGTCGTCGCGACCCGACACCGTACTTCTTCGATCCGGTCCGCATCGCTGTCCGCAACAACACTGTTGAGGCCAACGGAGCGGAAGGCGTGTTCTACCGGGCGGATTCGGATATGAATCAGAGTCGATTCGTGTATCTTGGCAATACCGGGGCTCCTGGTGATGACAACCAGAACTGGCTGCCCACACGACCGGAATTCACCTTCCTGAACGTCGGCAGTGTGAACGGGAACACAACCTATCTCTCTCCTTACCTGAATCTGAACTCAGTACAGAACAGCCTGTTTGAACTGACTGGCAACACGATTCGCAACAACGGCCACGCCGGTGTGACCGGAGAAGGCGTTCGGATCGATGTCGGTACCGGGTCCTACGTGGCGGCCGATGTTCGCAACAACACCTTCGGAGGTAACCTCGAGGCTGACTTTGCAACCTCGTCCTTCCTGTCTGCAGGCAACACCTTTGATTCCAGCGACACTTCAGGTGTTGATACCTTCGACTTTGTGTACCTCGACGACGTGGCTCAGATGGATCTGCGATTCCAGACCAACAGCGGAAACCAGATTGCACCAAGCGACTTCGGAGCCGTTTACACGAACCTCGATACTCTGAAGGAACAGTGGTTCGGAACCCTTGGTGTGGTACAGCGAGACGCCTCCTTCTTCCAGGTGGACAATGGGCCGAACCTGAACAGCCCGAACAACCAGTTCTTCACATTCGGGATCACTCAGAACATCCAGAACGCGTTCAATGTCGGCGGCTACAACATTCGTGGTGCTGCTGATCCGCTGTGGCCGAATCCGGGATTCACCCCGTTCCTGCCATAGTCCTGAACTCAGACTGGTCTGAAAATTCGCTGAGGGCTGTCCGGATCTCCGGACAGCCCTTTTTCATTGCCATCCCCCCGTCAAACCACTCCATCAACCCGCGGGATCTGAATTCCCGCTCGCCGCGGCTCCGGATCGACCGGATTTCGGACGCGGAAGACCGGTTTTCCGTTGGCTCAATCTCTGCACAACGCTAAGCTGCAGAC